>JANNAZ010000278.1:0-4231 GCA_031384895.1 Cyclobacteriaceae bacterium
TAGGACTACATTAAGTTGAACGACGAGTCTTTCATTTAAATGTAGATGTATTTTTTTCAATTCAGAAAGCAAACGGGGTGAGTGGAGGAATTCTTTTAGGTTGGGTGCTGGGTACTGGATTCTGGAAACTGGATACCGGGAACTGGGAACTATGACTTTTCCTTCTTAGGTACCGGATCATATCCGCTCGTTCCCCATGGATGGCATCTTCCAATTCGTTTCGCGCCTAGCCAAGTGCCCTTGATTACACCCCATTCCTGGATGGCCTCGATGGTATATTGCGAACATGAGGGAGTATGGCGGCAGTGAGAACCGAGCAGTGGGGAGAGGGTGGCTTGGTAGAGCTTGATGGGGAGTATGAAGAGTTGTTTCATGAAAGGATGTTGGCAGTTAGCTGTTGGCTTTTAGCTGTTAGCAGTTCACTACAAGATTAGCGAGTTGTCTACGCATTTGGCTATTACCCTAATCTGCCAAAAGCCAAATGCCAAGAGCCAACGGCTATTAGCTACTCTATAGTGTATCCAATCTCCCCGTCCTTCCCATCTTTCAACTGCACCCCAATCGCTTTCAGGTCATCACGAATCTTGTCGGAGAGGGCGAAGTTCTTGTCGGTTCTGGCTTTTTTCCTTAGCGCAATGAGCACATGGATCGTTCCTTCAAGGAGTTTGTCGTCGGTTCCGGTTTCTTCGCGGAGTCCGAGTGCGTCTTCCATAAAACCGATGTAGGCCTTTTTGAACGATTCAAAGACCGGTCCGTCAATTTTTCCGAAGTCGATGTTTCCGGTTTTTAGGTCGTTGATACGCGAGGACATTTCAAAAAGCACAGCCAGCGTCTTGGCGGTATTGAAATCGTCGCTCATGTTCTGGTAGCATGATTCCACCAATCCGGTGAGTGAGGCGTTAAGATCTTTGTCCGGGGATGATTTTCCGGGGTGGACCATTGCCTTGATCAGCTTCAGGGAGTTGGCGAGTTTCTTATATCCTTTTTCTGCGGCGGCCAATGCTTCGTTAGAAAAATCCAGTGTGCTGGAGTAGTGTGACTGAAGCATGAAGAATCGGACGGTCATGGCACCATAGCCGCGTTCGAGCATCGGATGGTTTCCAGAGAAAAGTTCCGATGGAAGGAAACTGTTTCCCAGTGACTTGCTCATCTTCTGTCCATTGACGGTAAGCATGTTGGAGTGCAGCCAATATCGGACAGGCACTTTTCCGTTGGCTCCGGTAGCCTGCGCGATTTCACATTCGTGGTGGGGGAACTTAAGGTCCATGCCGCCACCGTGAATGTCGAAAGTCTCGCCGAGGTATTTTGTGCTCATCACTGTGCACTCAATGTGCCAGCCGGGAAAGCCGTCGCCCCAGGGCGAAGGCCACCGCATGATATGCGCGGTTGACGCTTTCTTCCACAGCGCAAAGTCTATTCTTTCGCGTTTCTCATCCTGACTATCCAGTTCACGTCCGCTTTCCATGAGCTCGTCAATATTTCGGCCCGAGAGGATTCCGTAATGATGAGATTGGTTGTATTTCTTTACATCGAAATAGACTGAACCATTGGTTTCGTACGCCAGGCCGAGGGCAATTAACTTCTGTGTGATTTGAATCTGTTCTACGATATGCCCGGTGGCAGACGGTTCGATAGAAGGCGGAAGGATATTAAAGTCGCGCATGACCGAATGGAAATCCTCGGTATAGCGCTTGACGATTTCCATCGGTTCCAGTTTCTCCAGCCTTGCCTTCTTACCGATCTTGTCTTCTCCTTCGTCGGCGTCGTTCTCGAGGTGACCTACGTCTGTAATATTGCGGACATAGCGGACCCGGTAGCCCAAAAACCTCAAGTATCTTGATATGATATCAAAAGTGAGGAAGGTCCGGGTGTTGCCCAGATGTACATTATTATATACAGTGGGCCCACACACATACATACCGACAAAGCCGGGGACGAGGGGCTCAAATTTTTCCTTTTTTCCCGACAGGGAATTGGAAAGATGTATCGGATAGGTGTCGTACAGGTTCATGATAAATACTAAGGCGCGAAGCTAAGAAAAAGTCCGCTATTGGCTGTTGGCTGGAAGTTAATAGGCGTTAGGTGTTAGGCGTTAACAGAACGGATCAGGGTTGTTGATAGGTGCGACGGTTGGAGATTGGCTGATAGCTAATGGCCAAGAGCTACGGTAAATACTGAAAGCGGTTATGTTCAGGATGATCATACTCAATATATACCCGTATCCAAAGGTCTTGTGGGTTCGGGTATCCTTCTTAATAGACAAGACAATCGTCCCCAGGACAAGGGCTAAGCAGGATGTGATGGATCAGCCCAGTAGTGTCGTGGACAAGTGACTTCATAGGATTTCTGTGTTAATGTTCTGGTATCAACGAAAATACAGCCTTTCCCGTTGTGTAAATCCCCGTTGCCAAGGTTCAATTAATCTTTAACTTACCGCCTTAAGCCCAAACATAACCCGCTATGAAGAAGCAACTCATTTTGGCATTGTGCCTGGCAACATCGACGCTATTTGCACAGACGGAGGTGCAGCATGTCGAAAAACTCAAAGCAGAGGCCTCGATGGAGGTTGAAAAGAACGCAGTCCTCGGCCAGCAGATCAATGACATGTTATTCAGCTTCTCCGAATTGGGATTTCAGGAATATGAAACGTTTACCTACCTCACCAATTTGCTGGAGAAGAACGGCTTCAAGATTCAGCGAGGCGTGGCTGGGATACCTACGGCATGGGTCGCCACCTGGGGAAGCGGCAAGCCAGTTATTGCGTTGGGATCAGATGTCGACTGTATTCCAAAAGCTTCGCAGAAACCCGGGGTTGCGTATCGGGATCCGATCGTGGATGGGGCCCCCGGACATGGAGAGGGTCACAACTCCGGCCAGGCATTGAATATCATTTCTGCCCTTGCGGTTAAGAAGATTATGGAGCGTGAAAAAATCCCGGGAACACTTATGTTGTGGCCTGGAATCGCAGAAGAACTCCTTGCGACAAAGGCATATTATGTCCGGGCAGGTACCTTTAAGGACGTTGATGCGTGCATCTTCACACACGTTGCAAGCAACTTAGCTGTTTCGCATGGCGATGGAGGCTACAATGGCATGATCTCGGTGAAGTTTACTTTTGAAGGGGCCGCTGCGCATGCTGCCGGGGCGCCATGGCGTGGAAGGAGCGCGCTGGATGCCGTTGAACTCATGAATATTGGATGGAACTTCCGTCGCGAGCACCTGGAGCTCACACAGCGTTCGCATTATGTGATTCCGGATGGAGGAGATCAACCAAACGTGGTTCCGTCTAAAGCGTCGGTATGGTACTATTTTCGCGAACGAACCTATCCTGCCATCAAAGCGCTCTTTGACAAGGGTGTCAAGACAGCAGAAGGTGCGGCGCTGATGACAGACACGAAGTTCACGTATGAAATCCTTGGGTCTGCCTGGCCTGCACATTTCAATAAACCCTTGGCTGATATAACTTATGAGAACATTAGAAAGGTAGGGTTGCCGAAATGGTCAGCAGAAGACCAATTGCTGGCCAAAGCCACCCAGCTTGAAATGAAAGCAGGCAAGATTGAAGGGCTTGCAGAAAAAATTGACACCCTGGGCATGCCCACGCCCACCGGGATGGTTAACGTAATGGGTGTTCAATTGATGTCTATGGGTGGTGGATCGGATGACATCGCCGATATTTCTTGGACGGTGCCGACTATCGTGCTTGGTTATCCTTCAAATATTCCGGGATTACCTGGACATCACTGGTCCGATGCGATCACCATGGCAACTCCAATTGCGCACAAAGGAATTGTAGTAGGGGCCAAAGCAGAGGCCATGACGCTGGTTGATCTTATACTCAAGCCTGAAATTCTGAAGAAGGCCTGGGACTATTACACAAATGTCCAGACAAAAGACCAGAAATATATCCCGCTGATCGGTGAGAAGGATCAGCCAGCAATTACGCTGAATGAAAAAATTATGCGCGAGTACGCGCCGAAACTAAAACCCTATTACTATAATCCCCAGAAATACAAGTCTTACCTCGAGCAGCTTGGAATTACATATCCCACGGTCAGGCCTGATCAGCGTGAGGCGTTGGAAAAAATGTCTCAAAAAAAGTAGAACGATTTAAATAGGAACCATATGAAACGCATCATCGCATCCGTGGTATTTACCTTGAGTCTATCCTCACTCTTTGCGCAGTTGGAAGTTCAACAAATTGAAAAACTAAAAGCAGAAGCTGCGCAGG
>JANNAZ010000139.1:0-3272 GCA_031384895.1 Cyclobacteriaceae bacterium
TTCGGGTAATCAAATCGTGGTACACCGGACGACGGAATTCTTCGACGTTGTAATGCGGACAGTGCGAAGCCTTTATCCATCCCAGGCAATCTACTTTGCTGAGTTCCTTGGGACGAGAATCAGTGGTACCGCTTTCAAACCAGCACAGGGACCCCGCACTTGCTCCTGTCATGAGAATGCCTGAGTCGTAGGCTTTGCGAAGTGCAAGATCAATGCCCTGGCTTTTCCAGATCGCCATCATGTTAAGCGTGTTGCCGCCGCCAACAAAGACAGCGTCCATTTTCATCAGCGTTTCTTCGAAGGACTCTTTGGTTGTGTAGGAATTGATAAACACCCGCATCACATAGGGCCGCATAGGTAAGCTCTCGCTGAGGGAGTACCAATTCATGATACTGGCTGGACTATCTCCTGTTGCCGTAGGGACAAAGCAGACCCTTGGATTTTCTTTTTTTGTGAGCCGGATAATATGGTTCAAAATCGGCTTATCGCTTCCTCCGCCAAAGGCGAAAATCTTACGCACGGGATCTACGGGCGCTGCCAACGCCGAGCCCAGGCTCACAGCCGGGAGACCCAAGCTTGCCGCCGATGCGGAAACAGATTGAATGAATGTTCTTCTTTTCATGGTTACTGGGATTAAGCGTATTCCGAAAGGTACTTGTTCTGTCGGAAATTGCCGGCCTGGCCGCTGTTAATTAAAGTTAATTGGATTCAGCTTTCCTTCCCAGCTGGGGCATTTTGTTTTCTCCTTGGCTATTTGAAGATTTGCCTTTATGGCCGCACCTGATATTTCCATCCTGACTCGGTATTTCCCCGAACTAACGGCTGACCAGCAACGGCAGCTCAGCATGCTCGGTCAGCTCTACCGGGATTGGAATGAAAAAATAAATGTGATTAGCCGGAAAGACATTGATAACCTGTATGTCAATCACGTTCTTCATTCGCTGGCCATTGCCAAGGTCATCTCCTTTCTTCCCGGCGCGGAGATTCTGGATGTGGGTACCGGGGGAGGATTTCCCGGAATTCCGCTGGCGATTGTGTTTCCCCAGTCCCGATTTCACCTTGTGGACTCAATTGGAAAAAAAATCACGGTAGTTAACGAAGTGAGCAAGGCCCTCGGATTGAAAAATGTTGTGGCCGAACAAGTGCGCGCCGAGCAACTGAAGGGGAAATATGATTTTGTGGTCAGTCGGGCGGTAACACAAATGAAGGAATTCTATGGATGGGTGAACAATAAGGTGAAGCGCGATTCCGCACATTCTCTCGACAACGGTATTTTGTATTTGAAGGGAGGCGACCTGGATGAGGAAATGAGTCAACTAAAGCGGCCGTATAGCGTGTATGACTTGACGAATTTCTTTGAAGAAGATTTTTTTCAAACCAAGCGGATTGTGTACCTGCCAATCTAAGCTGCAGAAGTTGTACCGCGTGGACCTGCACTCTGGGATCTTAAGAAAAGCAATTTTTAAAAACTACATTCTCTCATACTACAGCGTTTCGCCCAGCGACAAGCCTGCATACGTTCCTGCCACACAAAGGATCAGGCTTGCCAGCAGGTACATCACAAACGAAAGTTGCAACCCGCCCTGGATCAAGATGAGTGCATCCGCGCTGAATGCAGAGAACGTACTGAACCCTCCGCAAAATCCAACAGTCCAGAACAATCGACTCGAAGCAGACATGAGTTGTTTGTGATCAGCAAGTCCAATAAGAAGGCCCATGAGAAAACAAGCGACTACGTTGACGGCGAGCGTGCCCCACGGGAAATGATGATTGTGGAATGTATTAACCCATCTGCCCATTCCAAACCGGATCACGCTGCCCAAGCCGCCACCGAAGAAAACAAGGATAACTTCACGCATAGTTAGATCGGAAGATCGGTAAATTATTGAACAACTTCACCCGACTTGATTGCCTGAAGCATCACCTGTCTTACTTGTTCTTTTAGCGCGGGAAGGTCCTGGAACTTCAGACCCTCCGTGGGGATCTCTGGCCGGATGATGATGGTCACTGTCCCTGCCTGAATAAAAGCTCTTTTTGGAGGCATTAGCTTGCCGGCATTCAGAATCACCATCGGGAGAATGGGCTGCTGTGTTTCGATAGCGATGCGAAAGGCGCCGTCGTAAAATGGCTGAAGGGGCTGGTCGCTTCGGTTTTGTGTGCCTTCTGGGAAAATCAAAACGGAAATCCCCCGACGAAGCACGTCCTTCAAATGTTCGATACTTCTTATCCTGCTTTCATTACTAGAACGGTCAACAATCACCGATGCGTGCCGGATGATCCACCCCAACACAGGAAATTTCAAAAGTTCTTTTTTTGCCAGAATCCGTATCTGGCGAGGAACCGTGAGGCAAACGCCAGGGATATCCAAAAAGGAAGTGTGATTGCTGAGATAGATGTAGGCTTTTCCCCGTTGAATGTTCTCCTGGCCATAAATCCAGTAGGGGATGCGGTTGAGTTTGCTGAAAGTCCACGCCCATAGTTTCAGGAATTGATAACTGATGTTTCCATAGCGCTCCCCCAGGAGGAAGGGAAGAAGGATCCCAGGGAGATAAATGATCATGAAGAAGGTAAACACGAAAAGCACCCACGCGATATAGAGTTTTCGGGTAATAGACCGGAGCAGATTCAAAACGCTGTATTGATTTTTTGAAAATTAAGCAAAATTTGGATCACAACACGGTGTGCTGACGGGCAGAAAAATCCGTGTCACGGAAAGAAAGTTATCGCGCGTATTTCCAGTTTCTGATTTTACCCTCGGCAAGCCACTCAATAGCCGTTGCCATTCGCTTCGCCCGGGTTGTTTCTGTTTTGGCTTCCGAAACCCAGTCCACATACTCCTTCTTCTGTGAATAAGGGAACGCATCAAATGTGGAATTGGCTTTTTTGTGTTTGGCCAGTTCCCGCTTAAAATAGATTGGTACGACCAATCCTTTCTTAACAGTCGGCTTTACTTTGCTGATTCTTGTTCCAGCGGCATTTAGCCTGCACGCTTCCTTAATGTATTTGAGCAAGGTTTTGTCCGAAGGCAAATCCTTGAGGCGGGTGATCTTTCCGAAGTGGCCCATAGCAGTATCCCCCAGGGGCGATAACTTCTTCTCGTAATCCTCCAGTAGCGAGGCCTTCCAGAATCCAAATGCACAATGCTGTTTGAATGAGGCCATGCTGCACACTAAGCCCTTATACTCAAAATTGGGGAAGCCCCATTTGATGACCTCCTGAACTTCCGGACAAGCTCCATGGACAAGTTTTCTCAGGTGCTTAAGGATTGGCTT
>JANNAZ010000295.1:0-28288 GCA_031384895.1 Cyclobacteriaceae bacterium
GAAGTTCCACAAGAAACTCAATGAGGTTGAACATGGGCGTACTTGCCAGGGGAAATCCCATCGTTACATTAAGCTTTTCCACATGACCAGCGACTCCGTGCAGCACGGGAAGCAAGAGTTTTTCATCTGGCAAGACGATCAGCGTTTCTTCCGGGTTGATGCCAGCTTTCAATTGTTCCGCAAGAATCTGACTCATCAACTTTGCCTGACCTACATGCTGTGCGGATCCCATAATCCGGACTGATTTCTGACCTTTAAAGTTGGATGGAATGTCTTTGGTAAAGGTCTTTCCCAGATCATGATGCCCCTGGTATTGTCGGAAAAACCGCCCCGCCTCCTGCGCATTGTTATTGACATAATAATCATCCACATCCCAGTGCACTTCGGCACCCTGATGCTTAACATAGTGCGCCATAATTTCTTCTTCTGCTCCAGTTAGCGCATTAAACCCTGCGAAAATAATATGACGCTTAGTCGTGCCTCCAGTAGATGTCCTGAGGCTATCGGACACCTGTCGATACAGCATTCCATCGTAGGCTAATCCTAATTCGAGGAGATGCTGCCGGTACGCATCATACACTTCTGGAAGCAAGCGCCATACGCGAAGGAATTTTCGCTTGTTCTCATTCAAGTCACTGCTGAAGTTTCCCCAAAAGCTTTTCAAATACTCCAGCTGTTCCTCGGTAAGAAAATCAAAACTCGAATCAAGTTCTTTCTGGTTGCTCAGGTCGCGAAAAAGCTGGTGGGCGTTTACCTGGTATTTGTCCACTTCATCAAAGTCGCGCAGGAGCATGTCGCCCCAGAAATAAAACTGATCGAATGGTTCGTGCATCGTCTCCTCCCCATCTTGCCGTGCACCCATTACCTTGTAGTAAATCATATACAACCGGTGAATCAACTCAAGCCGGTCGGGCACATGAAGCGCAGTCAACTCACCTACAAATTCTTCGATGGTGGTGATCTGGGGGGCGAACGTGGGTTTGGTCAGTAACTCACTCAGGTGTTTCCGGAAGTATAGCACCGCGCGTCTGTTGGGGAACACAAACGTCAGCCCATCCAGTGAAGTGTGATTCTTCACAATCTGTCCGGCCAATTGCTGTAGAAAAGTTTGCATTTACGCTATTTCAGTCTGTTTGGAGGTGTGTTCAAAAATCCAGTCCCAATTGATTCCTATCTTTTTTCTTCACCACATGCTGCTTCCCATCCCCAACTGAAATCACCTCACTATCGCGCGTATACAGCAGATACCCTTCAACCTCCGTGAAACTCATTTGCTTCAGGATATCGATATACTCAAGCACCTGTTTTTGATCTGCTTTCGATTTCTCTCCTGTCTTAAAATCTACCACCACAGCTTTCTTTCCCTGGAGCATCAGTCGGTCAATCCGGTTTGCTGACCCGCCGGGTAATAATATGGGGACTTCCGTGCGAACGTCCCATTCTTTCTCAAACCATCCTCCTACTATCGGATTGGAAAGCAAGTCGCCTATTTGCGCTTCCAACTCAGCACGCGCATCGGATGTCATCAATCCTTCCTGCACGAGCCTGCTTAGCACCATGCCGATGTCTTCGCGGGTTTTTATTCGGGAAAGAACCGCGTGCAGATAAATGCCATAGTTGATGCGCTCCCGAGTTGCGGGGTTCATCCCTTCGAAAAATATGTTCCCCGACTGCCGAATGACCAGCTTATCCCTCCAGCGGCTGGTGGGGTAGGAAGAAAGCACGAGCGGACCGGGCTTCATAACCTGCTCTTCTTTCTTCTCCGGTAACTGTCCGCACGTCAGCTCTTGGGTCGCCTCATTCCAATATGCGCCGAGGTCATCATTTGCCTGAATAGCCTGATAAAGCCAGGACGCGACAGTCCCCTTGTGGCCCATGCTCTTGGGGTGTGAAGCGGTGATGATCATCCCCTTTTCAGCCCGGGTAAGCGCGACATACAGGAGGTTCAGGTTATCAAGGAAGGATTTAACTCTCTCATCCTGGTAGGCTTCCCGAAAATAGGTCTTGTCGAGTGTAGAAGAATATTTCACCGGCATAGGCCCAACGCCAGTATAAGGCTCCTGATCTGTCGTCACCCACAGGATGGGCGCATTGAACCCATCGTGGTCGACACTCCATGAGCAAAACGGGATAAGCACATACTTGAACTGCAATCCTTTTGCCTTATGAATTGACAAGATCTTCACGGCATCCACTTCGCCAGACAACTTGATCGATGTTTTCTCACTGTCCTTGTTCTCCTCCCACCATTCAAGAAATGCGGCGAGGTCATTGCGCTCCCGACTGTAGAAGTCCAGGACCAAATCCTGAAATGCCTGAAGATAAGCCAACTCACCCTTTTCCTTGCCCAACTCAAAAATGCCAATCAGTGTCTCTGTTAATTCAAACAACGGCAATTTCTTCAGTGCTAGTTTTTCCCGTGTGAATGCATCGGGCAATTGACTTTCGAAGAATACCTGGTTGGTTACATCGAATACTTCCGATTGAGGCCGTGTTGGCTGATGAAGCCGCGTGTATTCATAGGAAAGCTGCGCACGTGCAATCGCATTATCTGTGTTCACCAGATGGCGGAGGGCGCCCAAGAGCAGATTTACCGTTGCCGCCCCGTCAATGCGCAGAGATTCGTTTGAAACAACTTCGTAACTGATTCCCTTCATTGCCTCCGGCGAGTGCTTGTACTCCAACAACCGTGCAGCAATTTCTTGCCCCTCTCTGTTTACTCTAACGAGGATAGCAATGTCTTTGGCGGGCACACCCCGCGATTGCAAGAACTCCAGGTTTTTTGCTATCTGATTTTTTGAAAACGTCTTCCAACTGTCTTCGTCATCGACCTGCACGAAATTGACTTTCACAAATCCCTGCATTCCGATGGGTGCTGCCTGCGCAACATCCCTATAAACAGTGGAGGGCACCGCCGAACCAATATCCTTTGCTACCAAATCGGCTACACCGGCAAAAACAGCATTATTGAATAAGACAATGTCCTTGGCGCTTCTGAAATTCTGGTCCAGTTGGTTCACCTCGATCCGGTCAGAGCCGATGTCTTCTTCCAGCTTTTGTTCTAACAGATTCAGGTCGCCGCCTCGCCACCGGTAGATAGCCTGTTTCACGTCCCCCACGACCATACTCGGATAGCCCTGGTCCAGGCTGTTGCCGAGCAACGGAAGGAAATTCTTCCACTGAAACCCGGAGGTATCCTGAAATTCGTCAATGAGGTAATTGCGATAGAACGAGCCCACCTTTTCGTACACAAACGGCGTATCGGTATCGCCGATGATCTTGTTAAGAAATTTTGGCGCATCGGCGAGAAGCATGACGTTATTTTCACGCTTGTAGTCTTGAAGTTTGTGAGCAATATCAGTCAACAACCCAAATACATAGAGCTTGTCCATCGCCACTTCCGCCGTAAGCGCTTTTGAAAACCCGGCGTCATACAGACTGTTAATTGTTTTAATCCTCGGAATGAGTTCGCGTTCGGCCACGTCCATGATCAGGGACGCTTTCTGCGGATAATCTTTGCCTGGCCAGTTCTTGGCCTGTAAAAAATCATTTTGCATACGTGCCCCTATTGGCTTTGATCCTCTTAGGGTCTTTAAACCAGTAAACTGCACAAAATAGGAGATTACGCCTGAGTTTGCTCCATACTTAAAGTGACTCGGATCCCATCCCTGTTCATTGATGATACGAAGGCCCTCTGCCGCCGGAGACGACAGGCTTTTGATAAACGAGTTCTTGATTTTCCACAGGTCATCACGAAGGTGTGAGAAGAAATCAGGTTTGTCTGTATGGCGACTTACCTCCTCCTCGATGAGCTTAAATTCATCTTTGAAAATCTCCTCGGCAAATTCAGCCAGGCGCGCACGGACATCCCACGTTTTGTCTGACTCTAAACTCTCCCGGGCAAATTCAACAACCCAGCGTGTGAGCTCCTTGTTTTCAATGAGTTCGTCGATGAGGTTGTTAATGACCTCTTCGAGCACGGCCTTCTGGTCAACTTCCAGTCGGTAATCGCCAATCAACCCCGACTCACGGGTAAAGGCACGGATGACACGCTGAAAGAAGGCGTCTATTGTACTGATGGAGAATTGGTCATATTGATGCAGGATAAGGGAGAGCAGTTCGTTGCTATTCTGTTTGAACGCCTGATCGTCGAGCCCCAACTCATTCTTGAGTTCGCTCGCAAGCCGCTCCGCATCGGGCCAGTCGCTGGAATTGCTATCCGCGAAAGCCCCTAAATAAGCCAACACACGATCCTTCATCTCCTGGGTGGCCTTGTTGGTAAACGTAACGGCCAGGATATGGCGAAAGTAATAGGCCTTATTGCGCAGCGCCCACTTCAGGTACTCTTTGGCGAGCGTACGGGTTTTGCCGGAGCCGGCGGAGGAACGGTAGAGGGTGAAGGTTTTCAGATGGGCTGAGTTACGATCGGACTATTTACAACTTTTTAGCTGACGGGAAAAGCGTCAGGTTACAGGTTACAAGCTCCAGGCTCCAGGTGGTCCTTGATGATACCAAAGGGCGAGTTCTACTTCACGCGGCATCGCGAGGCGATATGGATTAATCCCAACTGGGTAACGGGTGCTGCCCCCTTTTTGCACTACAGACAAATTTTCATTACCCTATGAGCGGAATTGGGTTGAAAGTATATCTTTGCGCCGAATTCGGGGGATTAGCTCAGCTGGCTAGAGCGCTTCCATGGCATGGAAGAGGTCATCGGTTCGAATCCGTTATTCTCCACACTGGCCCGAAAAAAGTCCTCCACCACGAGGACTTTTTTATGGCGAGGGTTTGGGTGCAAGAAATACCTCCGCAATCATACACCTCGCACTCCCCCCTCCCAGGGTCTCAATGGTGGGAATCGGCAGTGAAACAAGTTCTGTAAACCCTCCAAGCGCCTGCAACTGCCCGGATGTCAAACTGTCGCCAGCACGTTGAGACGCTGCGAGCAAAGATGACCCATCCTTCGAACGAAGGGCGAGCATATTTCCGGCAAATTGATTCATCTGCGAATGGGTAATATCTACAATCAAATGCCCGGTTCTTTCGAGGGACGCAACAACCTGGTTTCGTTCGACAAGGTCAGTGATGGAGTTCAAACAGATCACAGAAAATCCCTCTCCAACACACATCATCACGTTGGTATGATAGATTTCCTTGCCCTGTTCATCGTGAGCCAGGAAGTGAATCGGTGTGTATCCCAGGATTCCGCAAACCTGGATAAATAACCCTTTGTCCGTGCGCGGAGATAGGCAGGCATAGGCGATTTTATTCACATGATCGAATATCATGCTCCCGGTACTCTCCAAAAAACGATTCTGCTTTTCATAGTCGGACAAATCGATGATCTCCCGTATAACAAATTTCTTCTGGAGACTCTCAACGACATCCATGCGACGCTCAAGCCGGCGGTTTTCCGCATACAACGGGTACAGAATAACCCTTCCGTCAGGGTGAAAGCTCACCCAATTGTTCGGAAATATCGCATCTGGTTTTTCAGGGTAGGGAGTATCCTCTACGATCACCAAGTCCACACCCTTAGACTTTAGTTTCACCGCAAAAGCGTCAAACTCGGCAAGCACGCGATTCCTCAACGTGAGTTCATCGGAGTCTATCTTCTGTTGGAACGCATTGGACCCCGCCGTTTCAGGATTATAGCTAAAGCCGGTGGGTCGAATGAGCAGGATATGGGAGGTGGACTGCATGGTCTAAAGGTAGTAAGTAAATGGTGGTTAGGGGTCAATCAGGAGTCAGGAGTCAGGAGTCGGAGTCAATTTTAATAACCGGCAATGAAAACTGAGGGCACCCAGTCTCAAGGAATTTACTTGATGAATTCAATACGCGGCAATTTCAAGGTCACTTCGGAAGCAATATCCAATTGCGTACGGATTTCATGATCTCTTTGTTTTCAAACTTGCAGGTTTGAACTTGACATGCAATCTTTGAATAAGGTTCGGCCGAACTGAGTCCAATTATCCATCAATACGATCAATGTTATGAACTGGAAGAAAATCTTGAGGCAGGTGCTAGTTATGACTGCTGCAATATCTTTGGCTGAGGTCTTACAACAAAAAGGGACATACTCAGTATGGAATATTGTAATATCAACCGGCTCAACAGTGCTTGCAGCCTACCTTCTTCTGGCCATCATTGATAAGTTGATTAAATCAAAATCTAAAATCAAAGAAAATGAAAACACATGACTATTCTCAGTACGGTGTCGAGGTACTCACAATGAAAGAAGCCGCCTCAATTCGAGGCGGGCTAACATGGCTAGCTTTGGGGGGGCTTGTTTTGATGTCGGCTATTATGAGTCCCCAAGCTCACTATGATGCATTTCTCCAGGGTATCAGCGAGGGGTACAATGGCGTCAAGGTAAATCAGTAAATGAAAGGGTCATCACTAAACAAAAATTCAAATGAAAAATCAACTAGCAAACAATTTTCAAGAACTTAATAGCGACGAACTCCGCTCAATATGTGGAGGAAGTGATTTCAGTGAATCGGTGTTCCGCAGCATTGGCTGGGTTGTCGGCGGGCTAATTGCTGTCGGCGAGTCATTCCTAAGTTATCAAACACTAATTGCCGAGAAAGGATATAACACGCGTCAATAGAAGTGTTCGGACTGAAGTATAGATGGGCTTAGGCTCATCTATACTTTTTATCTTGATGGTTGAGTTTTTCAAAAACTCGTATTAAAAATTGGCAGCAGTCGCAACCCTTTTGGATTGCTTTTCACATAATTAAGAACGCCAAGTTGCAACCCACGCTGGTTGTAGGCGTAATTGAAAACTCCAATGGACAATCCATTGTGGGTTCCCATAATATGGTTGTACGCACTGATCGACACGCCTCGCATCACTGCAGGGTTCGAATCCTCGCTTTGGTGCTTGTCTCCAATTCGAAAGTAAGCAGGCACTATCATTAGTCCATTCACCCTAATTCCGCCGGCCGCCGCAGCGACCACTACTCCGCGTACAGTTGGAGCACCCACGCCAATTCCCGCGACCATCAATCCATTCACTGACACGCCAGAGCCAAGGCCCAGGCCAGCGATACCTATCCCCGTGACTTTGCCACCAGAGCCAACACCTAGTCCACCAATTGAAATTCCCGAAAGATCAGCTCCTGATCCGACACCAAGACCTCCAATGCTAATCCCGGATACCGAACCGCCAGAACCGACACCGAGACCACCCACATTCAGCCCGGACAGCCTGCCACCTGCGCCAACTCCGAGCCCTCCAATATTGATGCCTTTAACATTTCCGCCGGAGCCCACACCCAGTCCACCCACGTTTACACCCAATATGTCTTTGCCTGAACCAACACCCAATCCTCCGACATTGATGCCCTTCACATTGCCTCCGGATCCGACACCCAAACCACCCATATTTATACCATACAGGTTGCGGCGTGCTCCAACTCCCACTATTCCGATGCCTATGCCATGAATATCTTCTGTGCCAATTGCGAGAGGCACACCGACGGCAATTCCCTTGAGTCCACCGGTGAGGCGCTTATCATCCTTGACCATCCAGGATGTAACATTGATCCCGTTGATTCGCTCGACGTCCTTGTCTTTGAAATTCATCCGCACACCAGAGAACTTGGGCAAGTTCCCAAAGCCGAGCCCGGCCTTTTTGGATGGGATGCCAACACCCTGTGCCATCAAGGCATTGACCAACAAAAAAGCACCGGCCGTAAACAAAAGTCGTCTGAGCATATTGGGTTTTTAAAACTGGATATATGACTGAAATTTCCAGTCAAAGGTTGCGTGTTAGCTGAACTAAATCCAGCCAATAGCGAAGGACGCGCAAAGGTGGATAGCGGAAACTTCCACAGAGATCACTGAGAAATACACGGGGAGGCTCACACAGGGAGAGCACGTCGATTACTGAGTACCGTTTACTTTCCCGCTGGCTCCCTGTGGCCCACCCACGTAAAGCGCCGAGTGACGTAGTCCGGGTTGGTGAATGAGGCATTCCCTGACGGATTACCTCCTGTGACATGGAAGTCGGAGAAGGCTGCATTCTGATTCATATAGATTCCGCCCGTCAGGTTGAATGATACAGGTGTCGCCGCCAAGCTCATTTCATCTGCAATTTTTTCCCGTACAGCAGCATTCGTCGTATAAGCACCACAGGAGATTGCTCCGTGTTGCTGAGCCATTTCTTTCGCGAGGGCGATTGACTGATCCGTGTCCTTCGTTTTAATCAGCAGAGCAATGGGGCCGAATAATTCTTTGCTGAAGATTTCTTTCTTCGACGCATCAATCTCAACAACTACAGGTGTGGTGAGTCGTGCATTCTTGAACATCGGATTCTCAAATGCACGAGACTTCAGCCAAACTTTTCCAGCCATATTTTCAGCTTCCGCTACACGCTCCTTTGTCTTCTTGTTTTGGATTGCGCCCAGAACAAAAGGTCCGGCCTTCGGATTGTCAACGAGGGAGTTGAGGTTGTCAACAAATTTTTGCGCAAACTGGTCGAACCCCACATTTCCCGCTGGGGTGGTGATACCGCTGGCAGGAACATAAAAATTCTGTGGTGCGGTGCACATCTGCCCGCTGTACAAATTAACAGAGAAGGCAAGGTTAGCCGCAACCTTATCGATATCCTCCGCTGAATCCAGGATAACTGAATTGACGCCCGTTTTCTCCGTGAAGACGGTTTTGCCGGAGATACCTTCCAGGTAAGTTCCAAACGCAGAATTGCCTGTGAAGTCGATGAGTTTTACGTCCGGATGCTCTGCGAGCTCTTTGGTAATCATTTTGTCAAATGTATCAACCGCAAGCTGGCAGGTGTTCGGGTCGAGTTGATTCTCCGCCAATACTTTCTGAATCTCTGCCACAACAATCGCAATGGGGAGAATAGCGCCAGGGTGCGGTTTCACGATGACGGAATTGCCCGTGATCAGGCTTCCATAAATTCCCGTTACTGAATTCCAGGTGGGAAACGTCGAACAACCAATAACAACTGATATTCCTTTCGGAACTGCACGCCATTCTTTCTTCAACTGGAGGTTGAATTTTCCCATGGGCTTGTCCCAGAGGACAGAAGCAGGAAACCGGCCGAGTTCTTCATATCCAGCGGCAATGGCCTCCAGCGCGCGATCAGCAGCGTGTGGCCCTGATGCCTGGAACGCCATCATATAGCCTTGCCCAGTCGTATGCATCGTTGCATAAGCTATCTCAAAGAACCGCCCCTTCATCCGCTCAAGTGATTCCATCAGAATTCCCGCCCGATCATTAACCGGAACCTTCCTCCAACTATGAAACGCCTTCGTGGACCGGTCTACAAGTTTTGTTACCGTAAAGGTTGGGTATGATATCTTCAGTGTTTCCTGAAGGTAAGGCGACTCTTCCTGTCCGGCCCATCCGTCTTCACCGCTTTGTTTCAGGTCACTGAACTTGCTTCCACACATGGCCTTGAATTTCGCCTGTCCGTCGGCATCAGCTGTTTCGCCATAGACAGCCGGTGAAGGCTGTTCGGGGAAAGCTGCATAAAAGGTGCGGTCATGCAGTGCTTTCACTGCGAGCTTTAAAGTTGATTGGTGCTTTTCAAATAGTGTCATAGTTCTTTAGCAATACGTTTACGATCCAAAAGTGAACAACTAGTCAGCAGCAAAGTAAGTGTCCCAAGGGAGCTGATAGCGGCCTGAGTTCCGGATTCCGGCGCCGGTCCCAACAACTGCCCAGCAAAGGCTGCGAAGGTAAGCAAAGCAAAGAAAATTGCGATTCCATACCGCCCAACGGCTGTCAAAGCCTTGGTGCCCGAATAGTATACATATAGACCACCAGCGAGCAAGGCAAACTCAACAAACAGTTCCAATGGCAGAATATTCCATAGAGACAGCCCGATTCTTGGAGAATCCAGCCCCAGGAGTGGAAGTTGAGGCGGATGTACCAATCCATCTAAGAGAAAATGTGAGAAGATGCCGGCCGAAATGACCCAGGCCATGCCTAAGTTTTTCGTTCCCGCTCGTGTTACCGCAAAGCCTGCCGCACTCCATGCCAGGCTTGCAACCAGGCTATGCGAAAAGGGAAATTGAAACAAGAAGTAGTGGAGTGACGCGTAGTTACTTGGAATGATGACTGATTCAAGGTCAAACAATACAAAGAACCAAAGGAGGAGATCGAGTAAGAAGGTTGCTGCCATGAGCCACCCCAGGTTGATCCTTGGGTCAATCCGTTTTAGCGCCAACCCGACACCTGCGTGACCGATGAACATGACTTTACTTAAAGATTTTTTTCAACAGGTCAGTGCTTCTGGCCAACGGATCCTTCCGGATGTTCTTTTCTTCTTTGGCAATCATTACAAAAAGTCCCTGGATTGCCATGTCGGTAGCATAGGAGTTCAGATCCGGATTGACTTTTTGAACAAAGGGGATTCGGTTATAGTTGCCAATCAGGTCACCATAATATTTTGTCGCGCTTACTTTGTCCAGTGATTTCTGAACAATAGGCTTGAATTTTTCCTTCAATTGAATTGTTGTGGTTTTCTTTAAATATTGCGTCGCAGCATCCGGTTCGCCCTTGAGAATCCCCATCGCATCCGCAATCGTCATTTGCTTGATGGATGAAACAAAAATGGGTGCCGCTCCTTTGGCCGCGTCTTCTGCTCCCCGGTTAAGGGAAAGCACAAATTCATCTACCTGGCTTCCCATGCCAAGGAAACGCAACTTGGTTTCAACAATCTTTACATCGGGAGGAAAGGGAATCTTTATCTCCGGGTTTTTGAAATAACCATCAATCTGGGAAACAAGTTGAGAGCCTTTTGTTGCGCCCTGGGTGAGCGCCTCTTTCAGGCCACTCGTCACTTCCTCTGATGTCGGAGTGGCACTGGCTAGTGTTTTCTTCCAAAATTGCGATTGAGACGGAATAGCAACTGTAAGGAGCACAAGTATACCGATCAATCGTTTCATTTTCTCCTGTTGGTTCATTCAACAAAGGTATTGCTTTTACTCAGCTTAGCGCATCTCTTGAAATCTCTTTCACGCTGCTGAACCCCGCAAGCCCCATGGTGAGATAGAATTCGGCCATCAAGTTTTGCAGCACCTGCCTCACACCATCGCTACCTGCGAGAGTCAATCCATAAACATAAGGTCGGCCTATGCATACCGCGTTGGCCCCAAGGGCCAGGGCCTTGACCATGTCCGCACCGCCCCGTGCACCGCCATCAAGCAGAACGGGCATCTTCCCTCCTACGCGCTTTGAAATCCCCGGGAGCGCCTCGATGGTACTGATGGATCCATCGACTTGCCGGCCGCCGTGGTTAGAGATGATAATGCCGTCGATCCCGAAGTCAATCGCCTTAGCCGCATCGTCAGGGTGCAAAATGCCCTTTAGCAGGATGGGGAGCTTCGTGTGCTTTCGCAAAAAGGAAAGGTCATCCCAGGTAAGAGAGGGATTGGAATAGATCGACGTAAATTTTCGCACCGCCTTCATCGGTCGTCCTGATTTCAGTTTGCTGAGGAAATTGCCACCCGGATAAGCGTTCACCATCTGGATCACGCCGGCAAGCAACGCCATAGTTACTTTGGGTTTGGCGGTGAAAGGCTCAGGCTCATCCATCAATCGCTGAAAGACGGGATCACTGGTGTATTGTGCAATTCCCTTGCCCTCGAGGAACGGGAGGTATGCGATGGAAAGATCGCGCGGGCGCCAGCCAAGATGCGAAGTATCCAGCGTCACAACAATGGCGCTGCAACCACATTTCTCAGCACGCTGAACAAAACTGGCAACGAGATCATTCGACTTACTCCAGTAGAGCTGAAACCATCTGGGTGAATTTCCCATCACTGCTGCAACCTCTTCCATGGGTTTACTGGATTGGTTGCTGAAAATATATGGCACACCCAGGGCGGCAGCAGCACGGCCAACGGCGATATCCGCTTCGGGATGAACCATTTCCAAAACACCCACAGGTGATAGCAACAGCGGAGAAGGCAGGCGCTGACCAAACAGTTCAATGCCGGTGTCGCGCTGACTGGTATCGCGCAACATCCGTGGAATAATTTTTGTCTTTTCAAAGTCAGACCTATTTGCTGTCAGCGTGCTTTCAAGGCCTGCCCCACCTGCGATATAGGCATACGCTTCCTGACTCATGGCCATCCGGGCTTTCTCCTCCAACTGACGCCAGTCGATGGGAACCATGGGCATTTTCCCCTCGAATCCGCGAAGGTAGATTTCTTTTTGGTGGTTAACGGCTGAAAAATCGGTGTTGTCCATGTTACTAAGTTACAAGACAAAGTATAAGTACCAACCGGGCATCGAAGCATTGCCTTTTGTCAACTATATTTGAACTCTAACTTTATCGCATGCGACCTATCCTTGCAGAACTGCTCACCATCGGCGATGAAATTCTCTTTGGTCAGATTGTAGATACCAATTCCCAATGGATGAGCGTGGCGCTTGATCAGGTGGGTATTCGGGTGATTCGCAAGACAAGTATTGGGGATCAGGAAAATGAAATTCTTACGGCTGTAGCCGAGGCAGAAAGCCGAGCTGATATTATCCTGATCACTGGGGGTCTTGGCCCGACCAGTGACGACATCACCAAACCCTGCCTGGCAAAATATTTTGACTGCAAGCTGGAGATTCATGAAGAGGCCCTGGCTGAAGTTCGTGAATTCTTTGTCAGTCGCGGACGTGAATTAACCGAAGTAAATCGCCAGCAAGCCGCTCTTCCGGCTTGTTGCACGAAGATCACGAACGTCATTGGTACTGCACCTGGGATGTGGTTCGAAAAGAACGGAAAAATATTCGTAGCCATGCCGGGTGTACCACATGAAATGAAGCGCATGATGACCGAGCGTATAGTTCCGAAGCTCCTGGAGACGTTTAAGACACCCACCATTCTCCACAAGATTATTCGAACAGTGGGCATTGGCGAATCGGTGTTGGCTGAAAGGATATCTCCATGGGAAAAATCACTTCCGGACCATATCAAGATCGCCTACTTGCCAGGCTTGGGCGAAGTAAAAGTTAGGCTCACCGCGATGGGCGATTCAAAAGAAAACCTGAAAGCAGAACTTGATGCATTAACTGCCTCTGTCCAACCCTTAGCCGGTGACTATATCTATGGATATGGGGATGAGACCCTTGAAGAAGTCATCGGAAAAATACTGCGAGCGAAAAAACTCACACTTTCTATTGCAGAAAGCTGTACGGGTGGATTTCTTTCTCATCTGGTTACGAGCGTACCGGGTTGCTCGGATTACTTCTTAGGTAGCATGATTCCTTATGCCTACGAGATCAAGATGCGGCAATTGGGAGTCAAACCAGAAGTACTGGAGAAAAATGGTGCCGTCAGTGAGCCTACCATTATTGAAATGGCGAATATCGTCAGAGCGAAATTCAACACCGACATTGGTGTGGCCACCAGCGGCATTGCCGGGCCTGGAGGGGCTACACCCGACAAGCCCGTAGGTATGATTTGGATTGCCTACTCGGATAAACACCATACCATAACCCGTAAACTGCAATTAAGCAAAGACCGGATGATTAATATCCGCATGGCGAGTGTGGCGGTATTGAACCTGATCAGGTTGAGTGTGCCCAAGTAAAAGCGGTTAGCTATTGGCCTTCGTCCTTGGGCTACTGCTTTTATCAATTTTCATAGGCCAACGGCAAAAGGCCAACCCTGTTTCCATTAACAAGAATTCCTAACTTACATGACTTACCCAAATCTCCTCATGCTATGAATCGAATCACTCCATTTTTCCTGGCTGCCATTTGCCTGATGCTATCGAGCCAACTTTCTGCCCAACCTGACAAGCAGCTCACCCGCGATATTTTCAAAGAGCTGATCGAAATAAATACGACGGAGGCCAACGGCAATACCACCCTTGCCGCTGAAGCCATGGCCGCACGCCTACGTGCAGTAGGATTCACCGACAAAGACTTGTTTATCGGAGGTGCGCATCCACGAAAGGGCAACTTAGTTGCTACCCTCCGCGGAACAGGCAAGCGCAAACCGCTTCTCTGCCTGGCGCACCTCGATGTTGTGGAGGCGCTCAAAGAAGACTGGACGACGGATCCGTTCAAGTTCGAAGAAATCGATGGCTTCTACTATGCTCGGGGTGCAAGCGATGACAAAGCCATGGCGGCAATCTTTCTCGCAAATCTGATTCGTATGAAAAAGGAAGGCTTCGTTCCTGAGCGCGACATTATCGTTGCGCTTACTGCTGATGAAGAAGGAGGCCCACACAATGGCGTAGACTGGCTGTTAAAAAATCACCCCGAATTGATCCAGGCGGACTATGCGCTGAACGAAGGCGGCCGTGGTCAGTCGCAGGACGGCAAGAAGATTTTGAACCAGGTTCAACTGAGTGAAAAAGTATTCCAGAGTTTCAAGCTCGAAGTGAAAAACCGAGGTGGGCACAGTTCGCAACCCCGTAAAGACAATGCCATTTACCGCCTGGCACATGCCCTTGACAATTTGTCGAAATTCGATTTTCCCATCAACCTGAATGAAGGGACGCGTGTCTACTTTGAGCGCTCCTCCAAACTGGAAAGTGGCCAACTCGCCGCCGACATGATGGGCATTCTCCAGCCCGCACCCGCCCCCGAGGTCGTTGCGCGGCTGTCGGTATTTCCCAATTACAACGCCCTCCTCCGCACGACCTGTGTTGCCACGATGCTCAGCGGTGGTCATGCTGAGAATGCACTGCCCCAAACGGCCTCTGCTGTTGTTAACTGCAGAATACTTCCCGGAGAAGATCCAGAAAAAATAAGAGAGACGCTGGTTGGTGTGTTTGGTGACAACACCATTTCTGTAAACGCAATCAAGGCAGCCAAACCGAGTCCTCCTTCACCGCTGAACCCCGATGTATTTGGTCCGATTGAGAAAGTGACCAAGCAAATGTGGCCGGGTGTGCCGGTGGTTCCTACCATGTCTACCGGTGCAACGGATGGTGCCTACCTTCGCAATGCAGGCATTCCCACCTATGGTGTGAGTGGAATTTTTGGTGATATCACCGATGTGCGGGCGCATGGAAAGGACGAGCGTATCGGCATCACGTCATTTTATGAAGGGCAGGAGTTTCTTTATCAGGTGGTGAAAGAGATGTCGATGAAGCCTAGTGTCAAACGAAATTACTAGCGTGGTTCAGGTCAGAAAGATATTTGGATCGGCGAGATTCAACAGTGGCTTCTTTGGCCAAATCCGTTTGTCCAATGCCTTTGTATGGCTGGCCCAACCGCTGACCCAACCTTCTGAATTTCTCCTTACCTTAGCATCTTCAAACGAATGACAGCATGGCACGGGTAGAACTGATCATGCCCAAAATGGGCGAAAGCATCATGGAGGCTACAATCTTGAAATGGCTCAAGAAGCCGGGCGACAAGGTCGAACAGGATGAATCTGTCCTGGAGGTGGCCACCGACAAAGTGGACACCGAGGTACCGTCGACACATGCCGGTATACTACAAGAGATCCTGGCCAAAGAAGGCGAGGTTGTAAAAGTGGGCAAAGCCATCGCCATCCTCAGTTCGGATGTGGCAAGCGGAGTACCTGCCGCATCTGCTCCAGCGAAAAACCCGACACCAGAAAAATCCACTCCTCAACCTGTAGCGGCAACAGCGACGAATGGGGTGTCGCACGCTCCAGTCGCCGATTTCAAGTCCACATCACGATTCTACTCACCCCTGGTGAAGAATATCGCCAAGGAGGAAAAGATTCCTGTGGCTGAATTGGAACGCATTACCGGTTCTGGCGCTGCAGGACGTGTAACCAAAAAAGATATTCTGGCCTACGTACAAACCCGACAGCCCGGTCAGGCAGGCATGTCGCGTAGCAGTGCGCCGCTTGTCCCTGCCTCAATCAGCGCAGGCGACGAGATTATTCAGATGGACCGCATGCGCAAAATGATCGCCGAGCGCATGGTAGATTCCAAGCGCATAGCCCCACATGTGACTTCCTTTGTAGAGGCAGACTTGACAAATGTTGTTACCTGGAGAAACAAAAACAAGGGAGAGTTCGAAAAGCGCGAGGGGGAACCGCTCACGTTTACGCCGCTCTTTATTGAAGCAATCATCAAAGCCATCAAGGACTTCCCGATGATCAACATTCAGGTGGACGGCGATCGGATCATCCGCAAGAAAGAAATTAACATCGGTATGGCGGTTGCCTTGCCGAGCGGTAACTTGATTGTTCCTGTGATCAAGAATGCTGATCAATATAGCCTAACCGGACTGACCAAAGCCGTCAATGACCTGGCAAGGCGCGCGCGCGAAAACAAACTCAAGCCCGATGATCTGTCTGGGGGAACCTATACGCTTTCCAACGTAGGCACCTTTGGGAATGTAATGGGGACACCGATCATCATGCAGCCACAGGTGGGCATTATGGCTACCGGCGCAATTCAAAAGAAGCCGGCTGTCCTGGAGACCATACACGGCGATGTGATTGCCATCCGGCACAAGATGTTTCTATCTCATTCCTACGACCACCGTGTAGTTGACGGTGCGCTGGGTGGAAGTTTTGTACGCCGTGTAGCTGACTACTTGGAAAAATTTGATGTGAACCGGGTGATCTGAGCTTTCTCCCTCTTAGGGGGTGAGCCTTTATAGCAACGGAAAGAACCACGGCAAGACAGCCAGCAGGAACGTAATCACCAGCCAAATCCATAAATTCCTGTTTCCTTTTCGCTCTGTAGTCATTGACGATCAATTTTGGTGGCAAACGTGGGAGATGCTCCGATGGTTGTGATTTTAACATCTCTTAACAATCTTGGGAATACAGTAATATTGCACAAGAACCCCTTATCCTGTCATTCCATTAATCCTAATCCTACGAATCCCATAATCCAACCAATCCTAGTATGAAGTTCGGAACAAAAGCCATCCACGCTGGGGTAGAGCCAGACCCTACCACCGGTGCGATCATGACCCCCATCTATCAGACCTCCACGTACGTGCAGGAATCACCATCCAAGCACAAAGGATATGCCTATGCCCGCGGTGCCAATCCCACCCGGACGCCGCTGCAGAAAAGTATTGCCGCTCTCGAAAACGGGAAATTTGGTATCTGCTTTTCCTCTGGCATGGGGGCTACCGACACGGTAATCAAGTTGTTAAAGCCCGGTGATGAGGTAATCACCAGCAATGACCTGTATGGAGGCTCTTATCGTATGTTTACCAAAGTGTATGAAAAATATGGAATCAAGTTTCACTTTCTGGATCTTACCAACGCTGCCAACGTCGTCCCGTTCATAAATTCAAAAACAAAACTTTTCTGGCTGGAGACACCCTCTAATCCCCTCATGCGGATTATTGACATCCAGGCGCTCGCCGCAATGGCAAAAAAGAATGGGAGCCTAGTCGCCGTTGATAATACGTTCGCATCGCCTTATCTGCAAAATCCATTGGATCTCGGCGCTGACATTGTCATGCACTCCGTGACCAAATACCTCAGCGGCCACAGTGATGTCATTATGGGCGCATTGGTGATCAATGATGAAAAGCTGCGCGATGAACTCGCCTTCATCACAAATTCATGCGGCGCTGTCCCTGGTCCTCAGGATTGCTTCCTCGTTCTCCGAGGAATCAAGACGCTCCATCTACGAATGGAACGCCATTGCTTCAATGGGAGAAAAATTGCTGAATTCCTTCGAAGTCATCCCAAAGTGGGCAAAGTATATTGGCCCGGGTTCACGGATCACCCTAATCATGATATCGCCAAGAAGCAGATGCGTGATTTCGGCGGTATGATGTCATTTGAACTCAAAGGCGACAAACTGGAAAACGCTATCAAGTTGATGGAATCAGTCAAGTTGTTCTCATTGGCTGAATCACTGGGCGGCGTTGAGTCGCTAATCAATCATCCCGCTTCCATGACGCATGCCAGCATTCCGAAAGAAGAGCGCATGAAAAATGGGTTGACCGACACGCTCATTCGACTAAGCATTGGCGTGGAGGATGTGGAGGACTTGATTGATGATCTGAACCAAGCCCTTCTAACTGCCTGATTCGTTTTTACGGCATGTATAGAAAAGAAAAAATCCGGAATTATCCGGATTTTTTCATTAACCCCAACACACTCTATCAATAGACTCTTGATTGTCGATCCTGTCTCTGACGGCGGATATCGCGATGCGCATGGTGTAGCTGGCGATGAAGACGCATGCGCCCCGCACGTGTTATCTGACCATCCGCATTTGCCATACATTCACTTCTCCTGATGCGCAATTGTTCCATTCGCAGGCGCATTCCCTCCCGTTGCGTCAATTGACCCGAGCTCCTGCCATCACGGATTCTGACATGCTCCATATGCTGCCGCGCGTCAATACGTGCCATCCTGTCTTGTGCAAAACCACCCACAGCGATAACCATGAGCACGACAAAAATTCCAAATCCATTTTTCATATCCTTTTTTTCTCTTGGACATCACTGCCAGGAAAGGGTTTAATGAAAAGTAGTATTTTTTAAGAATTAGAGGCTTTCTGCAGGAATTCTGACCAAAAATTCACTTCCCTTGGATGAAGCGTCCAATTCAATGGTCCCACCCAGGCGGTCGACCAGTGTTTTCACAATGGCAAGGCCAAGCCCGTGGGAGCTCTCCCCTGCAGTGGGCTGAGCACTCAACTTTCTGAATTTCTGATAAAGCTGTTTTATATCCTGAGGTGTGAATCCCGGTCCGGAATCTTTGACCGAAAGGTGAATACAGCCGCCTTTCCATCCAGCGGAAATTTCAATTACCGAGCCTCTTGGTGAAAACTTGATGGCATTGGATAACAGATTATCGATAATGCGGCCCAAGTAAGACGCATCTGATATTACGCGCTTTTCAATGAGGTTATTCACCCGAATTTGCCCCCCCTTCGCTTCTGCGATAGGAAAGAAAGCCTGCACTTTTTGACGCAGGAACTCATCAAAAAGAATGGCCGTTGGCTTGGGGTTCTCTCGAACTTCATTGAGGGCGTGCACATCCAGGAGGCCGGAGATCAGATCGATTCCTCCCCGGGTACACTCTTTAATCAGGTGAAGCAATTCCGTCTGTTGCGAGCTAAGGTTTCCTTCGCGATCCAGAATGTGCGTGAGCCCTGAGATGCGGTTAAGTGGAGATTTCAGATCGTGCGCCACGATATTCATCAGGGTATCCTTTTCGTGGTTTAATAACTCAAGCTCTTTGTTGTTATGCGATAGAATCTCGTTCTGTTTGAAGATTTCTTCCCGTTGACTCAGGATATATCGATTTTGCTCTTCCAATTTTCGATTGATGGCCTTTCTTTTCCTGCTTACTGACCATGCAAAAGCTGCCAACACAGCTACAAAAAGTACAACAATCAACAATGTCATATTCTCAAACCGCTGTTGTGCAATTACTGCTTCATCACGAACCTGTTGTGCCTTCAGCAATTCATTCTCTTTTTCCGTCTTCTCTGTTTGAAGCTGGAATTGGAGTCTTTCAATTTCCTTGTTTAGATCTTCGTTGTATATTTTGGTCTGCAGAATCTGATAGGTAAACTGGTAGTCTTTAGCCACTATCAGATTGCCCAGTTTCGTATGCACTACCGAAAGCAGCAAAGCAGCGTCGCGCTGGAAGGCAAGATTTCCAGTGGTTTCAGAACCGGTATATACTGCAGTTAGGATGGGGAGCGCTTTGGCGTACTGACCGAGATTGGTCCTTATCTTGGCCAGGAGCAGCCTTGCCCTAAGGAATATCTTCTGATTTGATCGTTCCGAAACTATGGTCAACACATCTTCCGCCATTGACCCGGGGTTTTCAGCATCACCTTCATCAAACAGGATCTCTGCAATCCCAATGGTTATTTCCGCCTTCGTGATCCGATCATTCATTTGCGAGGCAATTGAATCCGCCATTTCAAACTGCTTCAAGGCCAAGGGCGTGGTATCCATGTCCTGATACACGAGACCCAATTCCATATATGCCGACGAAATTGCCCGGGGATCACCAAGCGCCTTTCGAAGGGCCAAAGCCTTTTCTGAGTTTTGCAGTGCGTTGGCATAATCCTCTTTTGCCTTAAAGACATTGGCCAGGCTTCGGTAGACATACGCCAACCCCGAAGCATCATTTAATTTTTCAAATAGATCGCGGGAAATCACAAACTGATTATACGCCCGAACCAAATCACCTTTGTCAAAAAAGATCCGACCAATGTTGTTGTGTCCATGCGCCAGTTGAAGTGTGTCCTTTTGCTCCTCGGCAACAACAAGACTCCTATTGTGGTAATCCAGGGAAGCGGCATAATCTCCTTGATTGGCTTTTGCCAGTCCGATAAAACTTAGCGGTCGTGAAAGGCCGGTAGAAACCGGAATGCGCTGGCCCAAAGCATACGCCTTCGTGCAATAATAAATGGTGCTATCGGGAAAGGAAAAGCGGTACTCAAAACCAATCGCATTCAGGAGCTCAAATTGCTTCCTTTCCGGAGCATTTCGCATTGCATTACGAATGCTGTCTATCACTTTCAGATTCTGGCCCTGAACCAAATTGGCCACAAGGGCCAGTACAGCAATCGCGAACAACTGAAAACGAGCCTTCGGACGAAGCGTACTATTCAGCAGTGGCATAGTCAAAGTCGAAGAATCTATTCTTCAAGGAAATTCATATCGCGCCCAAAAGTCTCCTGAATCGCGCGCAGTGCAATCAGCGCAATCCCAATGGTCGCTAAACCAACGATAAGCGCACCGGTGATTACGGCCTGGTCATCGCCACCTAACCAGCCTCTAAGGAATTGAAATGCGGGAACCAATAGAATCACAGTGCCCCTGATAAAATTGGGGACCGTAGTTGCGACCGTGGACCGTAAATTGGTACCAAACTGCTCGGCGGCAATGGTGACAAACAACGCCCAATACCCGATACCTATTCCGAGCAAGAGGCACGTCGCGTAAAACGCACCAACCGAACGACCGGGAGTAAATAGGAAAAGTAAAATGGTGCCGAGTGTGATAAAGATGAATAGCCTGACCACTTTCTTCCTTGACCCCAGCCACTGGCTGATTAGTCCACTGGAAAGATCCCCAATGGCAAGGCCGATATAACTGTACATTACCGCGTCGCCGGCTATGACTGTTCCGCTGACATGCAGTGCCTTGGCAAACTCCGGAGAAAATGTAATCAGGATACCAATGGTGAACCATATCGGTAACCCAATAAATATGCTTCCCATGAATTTCTTGAACCGCTCCGCCTGGCTAAACAACTGAAAGAAGTTCCCCCGTTCGACGGTCTTTCCTTTCACATTCAAAAAGATTCCCGATTCAAAGACGCTTACTTGTGTGACGAGCAACAGAAGCCCAAGGCCGCCACCGATGAAATAGGCAATCTGCCAGTCGTATGTTTTCGCGACAAAGTTTGCCAGCACCGCACCCATCAATCCAACACTAGCCACAAGCGTAGTTCCATACCCCCGGAGTCGTGTTGGCAAGACTTCCGCGACAAGCGTAATTCCTGCACCTAATTCACCGGCTAGGCCAATACCTGCAATGAATCGTAGCATCGCGTATTGATCTACCGTTGTCACAAACCCATTGGCAATATTGGCTAAGGAGTAGATCAGGATGGAGCCAAAAAGTACGGAGAGCCTGCCCCGCTTATCTCCCATAATTCCCCAGATAAGGCCGCCGATCAACAGGCCGGCCATCTGGACTTGCAGCAAGAATTCGCCTTGCGTTAACAACTGATCATCCGGGACACCCAGAGAAATCAGGCTTGGCTTACGGACAATGCTGAAAAGCAGCAAGTCGTATATATCTACAAAGTAGCCAAGGGCAGCAACTATGACCGGTATACTGAAAAGGCCTTTTGAATTTTCCTTCATGAATCAGCAAAATAGGAATAATTGACCATTCCCAAGCAGCCACTACCAGTTAGGTGTCGCCACTGGTAGAATAGTAAGGGGGCGAATCGCCATTTTTTGCTAATCTCGTATTGAAATAAACCACTCTCCCATGATATCCAGGACTACCCTACTCTTCTGCCTTGTTGCATTTATCGGCGTCACGGCCGTTGCTCAAAAAAAGAGCACGCCGGCAGCCAAACAGACAGTCGGCTATGATGAAAAACTATATAGCGCTATCGAATGGCGCAGCATTGGACCATTCCGCGGGGGGCGATCGGCAGCGGTAACCGGTGTAGCCGGAAAACCCAATCTATATTATATGGGAGCAACCGGCGGTGGTGTCTGGCGCACAACAGATGCTGGCAATTCCTGGGAAAATATCTCCGATGGCTTTTTTGGAGGATCTATTGGCTCCGTAGCCGTCAGTGAGTGGGACAACAACGTGATCTATGTTGGTGGCGGTGAAGAATGTGTACGCGGAAACGTTTCCTATGGATACGGAATGTTTAAATCCACGGATGCGGGCAAAACCTGGGCTTCTATCGGACTGAAAGATTCACGGCATATTCCACGCATTCGCATCCACCCAAAAAACCCAGACCTCGTTTACGCAGCGGTTATGGGTGACCTGTTCAAACCCACTGAAGAGCGCGGCGTGTATCGTTCGGAAGATGGCGGGAAGACCTGGAAGAGAATTCTATTTGCCAATTCAAGTGCTGGCGTCGTCGACCTCGTGATGGATCCAAATAACCCGAGGATACTTTTTGCCTCGACCTGGCGTATCAAAAGAACCCCTTACAGCCTGGAAAGCGGTGGTGAAGGTTCAGCCATGTGGATGACCAAAGATGGTGGCGATACCTGGACAGATATTTCTAAAAATGAAGGGTTGCCTAAAGGAATTTGGGGAATTGTTGGCCTGGCCGTGTCACCTGTGAATTCCGATCGTGTCTACGCTATCATTGAAAACGAAAACGGCGGCGTTTACCGCTCCGATGATGGAGGTAAAATATGGAAACGTATGAGCGAAGACCGTAATCTCCGCCAGCGTGCCTGGTACTATTCACGGATTTATGCAGATACAAAAGATGCCGACATCTGTTATGTCATGAATGTGTCATATCATCGATCAAAAGACGGGGGTAAAACATTCCAGCCGTACAGCGCGCAGCACGGTGACCATCATGATTTATGGATTGCCCCTGAGGACAATCAACGAATGATCATCGCCGATGATGGTGGCGGTCAGGTTTCCTTTGATGCGGGTGAGAACTGGTCCACGTACAACAACCAGCCAACCGCTCAATACTATCGGGTCACCACCGACAATAGTTTCCCCTACCGAATTTATGGTGCCCAGCAGGACAACAGCACGCAGCGCATCCGCCATCGCACAGATGGATTTTCTATTGGCGAGCGCGATTGGGAAACAACTGCGGGTGGCGAAAGTGGATGGATTGCAGTTGATCCGACAAACAACGACATCGTTTACGGCGGCAGTTACGACGGCTTATTGGAGCAGTTGAATCACGCTACTGGAGAAAGTCGCGGCATCAATGCCTGGCCGGATAACCCGATGGGCCACGGTGCAGAAGGCGCTAAGTATCGCTTCCAGTGGAACTTCCCGATCTTCTTCTCCCCGCACGACACAAAGAAATTATACGCCGCATCCAATGTCCTTCATGTCACAACCAATGGTGGTGAGAAATGGGAAATCATCAGCCCCGACTTAACCCGCAATGATCCAACCAAAATGGGGTCATCGGGTGGGCCGATCACGAAAGACAATACGAGTGTAGAGTATTATTGCACCATCTTCACTGCCGCTGAATCCCCTTACGAAAAAGACCTGATCCTTGCCGGTTCAGATGATGGACTGCTCCATATGACTCGCGATGGCGGGAAAAACTGGACGAAGCTATCCGTGACAGGACTTCCTGAATGGACAATGTTCAACAGTATTGACTTTGATCCCTTCGTTAAAGGAGGCGCCTATGTCGCCACTACTAGCTACAAGTCTGGAGACTATCATCCTTACCTTTTCAAAACAAAGGATTACGGCAAGACCTGGACTAAAATTACGGACGGAATTGACCCCGGTCATTTTACCCGTGTGGTGCGTGCAGATCTAAAGCGACCTGGCTTGCTCTATGCAGGCACGGAAAGCGGGATGTACATTTCTTTCGATGACGGTACAAGCTGGAAACCTTTTCAACTGAATCTTCCCATTGTTCCGATCACGGATCTGACCATAAAGAATGACAACCTGATCGCGGCCACGCAAGGACGCAGCTTCTGGCTTATCGACGACATCACTCCGCTGCACCAATTGAACCAGTCCATGACCGGAAGTGACTTTGTGCTCTTCAAACCTATGCCAAGTTATCGCATGGGACCTGGTTTCTCCTTTGGGCGGGCCTCTAAGACTGAAGGCAAAAACCATCCAGGCGGAGTGCTCTTTCACTACTATTTGAAAGACACCACCAAAGCAGTGGTGACTATGGAGCTTATGGAAAGCAACGGGACGTTGATAAAGAAGTATGCAACCAAACCCGATAAGAAAGCTAAGGATGAGACAATGAAAGTGAAGCCCGGGGGCAATCTCTTTTCGTGGAACACACGCCACAAAGATGCTGAGGGTTTTGATGGACTGATCATGTGGGCCGGCAGGCTAACGGGACCTAAAGCTCCCCCTGGCATGTACAAGGCCCGGCTCACAGTCAATGGCAAATCTCAGGAAACCGATTTTGAAATTCTGAAAGATCCCCGCACGTCCGCGTCCATGGCCGACATCAAAGAGCAATTTGACTTCCTGATTTCTGTTCGGGACAAGCTCTCTGAAACAAACCTTGCGGTGAAGAAGATTCGCACAACACGTGATCAAATTAATCGTGTCACAGAGCCGATGAAAGGCAAGGATGACATGAAGGACGTGACTGAAATGGCCAAGTCCATCCAGGACGACATGAAGAAAATCGAAGAGTCACTTTACCAGACAAAAAACAAAAGTGGACAGGACCCCCTAAACTATCCTATTCGGTTGAACAACAAATTGGCCGCCGTGGGAAGTGAGGCTGATGGCAGTGATTTCAAGCCCACCAGCCAGGTAAGGGCCGTGCATTCGGAAATCACCGGTAAGATCGATGAGCAGCTGCAAATATTGAATAAGATATTTACGGACCGGATTCCGAAGCTGAATGAGTTGGTCAAGCAGAAACAGATCAACCCGATAACTGAGGTATTCTGAAGATTATTACAAACGAAACTTTGGGTCAGGCCGCCTTTGACCGCGGCCTGCTTCATTCTTGTCCTAGGAAATAATACAGGACGGGCCCTAAGATCAACAGAATGGTAAGCGCTGTCGCATCATCCTCCTTAAACAGGATGTGGAGGACAATGGCAAGGCCTAAGAATATCACAGCACCTATAATTGCCTTATTTCTCTTCAAAGCAATCGGTGGAATTGTAAAATAATACAAGACTGAGCCAACGATTAGTAGAACAGTGAGTGCCATAAAATCCGTAGATAGCATGTGGATAGGTACGGCAAGAAATGAAAATACCGTGGCAGCCAGGATTACCTTACTTCGTTTTGATGGCATCATGAAGAAAAACAAAAGAGGTCCAAGTGGAAGAAAAATAATGGTCGCTATAATCCAAGAGTTGAGAAGGAAGGCATGGCCGGAATCCTGGAGGCGGCTCACAAATTTGAAGTACTCGAGGATCATAACGACACTCAGAAGGTAAATTATAGAGACGAGTAGTACTACACGTAGCTCTTTTCTCTGAGAAGTCACAGCCGGAATCTTGGAGGAATGAGAGAGCATCACCTTGCCCTCTGTTGAAGTAGTACCCAAGGGTTGAATAGACTTCTCACCAACGTCAGCTCCAGACGTCGAAGTTTTCAGACCTGCAAGAAGTTCCCGGACGGCATTGGCTACCTTGTTGATTTGATCCCGGTAAAATAACTCATGGGTGATCTCTTTCACGTCATCATCCTTACTTCGGAGCGGGCGGTTTACGCCGGGCGAACTGAAAATAAAATCAACGGCTCGTAAGACCCCGCCGCTCTCCCTTTCAAAAAGAGTCTGATCGGTATGATCGAGGTCATGGATCCGAATGGGTAAAATACGGCTTGCCATGTTGCCATTGGCGAGCCTGACATTCAGTGTGTATGGATCATTGCAAGCCAGGTTCCTAAAAGCAAGGAACTCATTACCCCAAGCAAAACTGGTTGGGTCACAATAGGTTTGGGAGATGACGGGAATAAAGATAAGGCACTTGAGTTTGCCTTCGAGGGTTTTGTCAACGCTGTGCGTTTCCAGTAATCCATCATGTGGATTCGAATCAAAATAAACAGAGACAGGGTACTTTATGGCTGAGGCCAACTCTTCTTGCAGACCCTTGACAAACTCGCTTACCCATCCGGACCGGTTGTCGTTTTGCCGATAGGAGACAAAAATATCATATTCGTAGCCTGGGAGAATAGAAGCCATTGTTACGTATGCTAACTCACCATGTGTTATGAAATATCTCTATTTCCTACCAATGAAATAATACAGGACAGGGCCAAGGATCGGCAGGAAGATGACAGCGATAACCCAGAGCACCTTCTTTTCGCCATCCTTGTTGCCACGGAGAATATCCATAACAACAATAACATCGATGATTACGATCACCAAATAAAGTAGTCTGGCCATAGGAAGTGGTTTAGATCGAAGTGTCTGGCATCAATTCGCCCCCAAAATCTTAAAGAGCTCGTCGAGGTGCGGAGTGACAATGATTTCCGTTCGCCGGTTCTTTTGACGATTCGCATCCGATGTGTTTACCATGAGTGGCGCATACTCCCCTTTTCCGGAAGCTGTTAGCTGCGCAGATTTAACGCCCGCGTTAGTCAATATCCGGCTGATGCTCGTTGCGCGCATTACACTCAAATCCCAATTGTCCTGCATGTACTGCGACTTCTTCCCGATGGGAACATTATCCGTGTGCCCTTCCACCATGATCTGAATATCCTTTTGATCTTTAAGCGCTTTGGCCAGCTTTTGTAGTGCACCTACACCTTTGGAGTCTACCTCAATGCTTCCTGAATTAAACAAGAGCTGTTCGGCAAGCGAAACATAGACTTTACCATTCTTTACATGGACCGTCAGGTCATTCTCCTGGAAACCGAGCAGGGCGTCGGTAATCTTCTTCTTCAAATCCTGAACCGCCTTGTCCTTGTTTGCCAATACCGTTTCCAACTCTTTTACTCTACGTTCACGTTCAATGAGGCTCGTGCTGAGGGAATCATTGAGTTTTCGCGTCTTGTCCAGGTTATCCTGAATAGCATACAATTGATCGCGCTGCTCTACGAGATCACGGTTTAGCTTCCCGCTGTTGCTTAATAGGTTTTTGTAGTAGGCATTGAGCTTCTCGTATTCCAGATTGAGCACTGCCAGCTGATTGGCCGTGTTTCGCTTTTGCGAGCCCAGCGCGGTAGTGTCTGCCACCAATTTGGCGATTTGCTCATCCAATTTTTTCAGACGGGTTTCGGCCGTTTCGAGTTGTTCGGCCTTTTCGGCAAGCTCACCTTCCGCCTTCACTTTTTGAGCAAGCATGTCATCGAATTTCTTCTTGGTGACGATGCAGGACTGGGTGGTTAATAAGAGGGACAGGATAAATAGCTTAAAAAATAGCTTCATAAAACAAGGAGTTTAAAAAATCTTCTACGAAAGTAGGGGTTTGGTTTGGTACGTGCAAAAGGAAGATAGAAACAGCTGCGTCTCCATTTCTCATGAATCCAAACAGTAAAAAAATGCAGGTTTCTCGCAAAGACGCGAAGGTGCAAGAAAAAAAGGCTTTCCGTTGGCGATCTTGGCGTCTTTGCCTGCCTTCGCCGAAGCGGTTACGCGCAGGCAGGCGAGAACTGTATTGGATATTGACCTACTACCCAAAAAGTGGAAAATGGCACAAACTCATTAGATTTGACTTAACGGATAAATAAGTTCAAAAACCCAATCCTACCCACAAATGAATCATACAGAAGGCATGTTTAAGTCAGGCGCATTCAAAGGAAAAACTATTCTTATTACGGGTGGTGGCACGGGCCTTGGGCGGTCAATGGGCAAGTATCTCCTGGAGTTGGGCGCCAACCTGGTGATCAGCAGCCGGAAGAAGGACGTCATCGACAAAGCCGCCGACGAGTTGATGAAGGAGACCGGGGGAAAGGTATTGGCGGTAGCCTGCGACATCCGCAAATACGATGAAGTAGAAAAAGTCATTCAGGCTGCGGAGAAAGAGTTTGGTCAGTTGCATGGTGTATTGAATAATGCAGCAGGAAATTTTATAAGTCCGACAGAGCGGTTGTCGCATCGGGCCTTTGATATTGTCGTGGATATTGTCTTGCGTGGCACGTACTACGTCACGCTGGCGGCCGGTAAGAACTGGATTGCAAAGGGCCAGCAAGGATCGTTTCTGAATATTGTAACCACCTATGCATGGAC
>JANNAZ010000307.1:0-9035 GCA_031384895.1 Cyclobacteriaceae bacterium
TGAACTTTCCGTAGAGCCCGAACAAGACAATTATACATTCTATTCGAAGCAATATGATTTGCGAGGCGAGGGTAGCCCCATGGTGGACCGCATTAAAGTTGTATTGGCTCCCGTTTCCTCTGGCGATGTTCTTGATCTGAGCGGGATTCACTTTGACCCTCAGTCAACAAACCTTACCTCTTCTTCTGGCCAGGAAGTTCGTCGGCTTTCCCGGCTTATCCATGGCAGTCCGGGCAAATCATTTTCTATCGAAGTCACACTTCAGGGCTATGTTCAGGATACGATCCGCTCTACTTCGGATCTCACAGAAACAGTTTATGATTCCACCCGAATACCCGTTACCTACTCAATAGACTCGGTAACGACCGCCACCCGGGATTCCATTGTGGTTAAAGCAAGGTATCACAATGATCGAACGCTTAGACAAGCGAAAGCCATTGAAGCAGCCTTGGTGCGGGAAGGCACTCCACTAACGCGACTTGCCTCATCGGGCAAGGCAGTTGAAGAAGCGGTTCTGGAAAAACGAAAGACCCTCGTACGGGTTATTGCCCATTAATTGAAAAAGGAACTGCAATAAGCGTTTGATCCCAAAGCAAGACTAACTCCATCGAGTCTCCTGCTTTTTCAACGGTGATAGTGAATTGCTCAATTTGCTTGGGCGAAATCACCACCGGAATTTCCACGACCACCTCAATGCCGTTTGGATCCCGTGCTGCTTCTCCGTTCTTCATCACGTCGATACCCCAGGGCGGAATTATGGTGTTGAAAATTACCTGCCAGGTTTGCTCGTTTGGAACAGTCCACAACGAATACTTGCCCTTTGCGAGTTTTTTTCCATTGATCAGGAGGTCTTTATCCGTTTCAAATACGGTTGCTTCGTTTGCTCCAGTACGCCATGTCTTTCCATACGGGACAAGGCCTCCAAAAATGACTCTACCTTTTTTGAAGGGCCGGTTGTACGCCACGGAAATGTGTACGTCGACATCCTGAAATTCCAGGCTATTTTCAGGACTGAACGACTTGGTGGTATACCACCAGAAGATCCCGGCTCCAAAAAGAAATACTACCGTCACACCGATTCCTAGAAGAATAAGTTTCATGATTATCTTGATTTTAGTGCGTTTTAACCCCGTTTCCGGTCCCCGGGTTCCCGGTTTGCATGAATTCCCAAAAGAGGCTTAATTTGGTGGAAACAAAAATCAATTTATGGCTGTCTTTGGTGTAGTTATTGGGCTTTTCGTTTTGGCCATTCTTTCCGTTTGGATTTTCCCAAATAAGACGGTCAGCAAAAACGAGCACGACCTCAAGCATTAATCATTTTTTCGATCGTGAATGTATGCGTTTTTTGCGGATCCAGCACCGGCGTGGATACTGTGTACGCAGACCATGCACGTGAAACTGGAAAACGCATCGCTGGAGCGGGTCATACGCTGATCTACGGCGGAGGGAATATCGGACTGATGGGTATTCTTGCCGACTCGGTCTTGTCTGCGGGAGGTAAGGTCATCGGAGTGATCCCGGACTTTCTGGTAAATCGTGAGGTTGGACACCGCGGCCTTACTGAACTAATCATTGTGCAATCCATGCACGAGCGCAAAAAGCGAATGGCCGACTTGGCGGATGTGTTCATTGCTTTGCCCGGAGGATGGGGAACGCTGGATGAGCTAGCTGAAATATTAACCTGGCGTCAGCTTGGCCTAATTGACCAACCCATCGGATTGCTTAATGTCGAATCCTTCTTTTCCCCTCTGGTAGAGCAAATGAACTACATGACAGCCAAGGGATTTTTGAGCCCTTCGAACCTCCAATTTCTTATAGTTGAAAATTCTCCGTCAAAATTGCTCACCGCGTTGGGGGTAGTTACCGTTTAAGCATCTATCGGTTCTGTTTTTTTCAATAGATTTATCCGGTATAACCGCGCCCATGGTAATGCGACGTTTGCTTCTAATCGTCATTCTTTGCTCTCCTGCCGCAAGTCAGGCACAGCTTGGATTTAATCTGAAGCCTGGGCAACGAAGGGTCCAGTTTCCTATTGAGATAATCAGCAACCTGATTATTGTTCCGGTCGTGCTGAATGGACAGCTTCCGCTGAAGTTTATTCTGGACACCGGGGTGCGCACTACTATCCTTACTGAAAAAGCATTTAGCGACATACTTAACCTTCAGTATAGTCGGCATTATCAGGTTTCAGGACCAGGCGGTGAAAAACTTGTTGAGGCCTACATCACAAATAATGTAACCTTGGACATGCCGGGAATTCACGGGCAAGGTCATGCGATGCTGGTGTTAGAGCAGGATTATCTGGAACTTCGAAACTACCTTGGAACAGATGTTCAGGGAATTCTTGGGTATGAGTTATTTAGCCGATTCGTTGTAGAGATTGACTACGAGGGCAGGCGGCTGTCCATCTCCGCACCTGAGTACTATAAACCCAAAAAGAATTACCAGGAACTGACCATTCAAATTGAAGATACCAAGCCCTATGTAACCGTACCGGTTACTCTGCGCAACGGCACCATTTTAAATTCAAAACTTCTCGTTGACACAGGGGCAAGCCATGGGCTAGTTCTTGACCCCGAGTCAGATGCGCGAATTATTGTCCCGGAAAAACATGTAAACAGTCTTATTGGCCGTGGACTTGGTGGGGCTATTAATGGCCAGATCGCCCGCGTCAATTCAATAGACTTGGGCCGTTACCGGCTCAATGAGGTTGTTGCCAATTTCCCCAATCCTGAAGACTACGGCTACGCAGATTCACTGAAGTCTACCGACGTCTTCCGTAACGGTGCTATCGGGGGCGATCTTCTGCATCGGTTCACAGCGGTGTTCAATTTTCCAATGGGGAAGTTGTACCTCAAGAAGAATGGCAACTTCTCAAGGAAATTCAATTTCAACTTGAGTGGCATGACCATCAAAGCCAAAGGAGTTCGTCTGCGCCGTTATGAAATCACAGACGTGCGAAAAGGCTCAGCTGCAGATGCGGTAGGAATCATAACGGGAGACGAATTGGTTTCCATCAATGGAATTGCCGCAGGGGAATTTGACCTCAACGGCATTAATACCATATTTGAAATGCGCGCAGGCAAGAAACTGCGCCTCGAGATCATGCGGGAAGGAAAGACCATTGTGAAGAAAATGATCCTGGTTAACCAGATCTAGTAAAGACAGCGGAGGGCCTGCTTCTATTCCCTAGCTTTGAATCATGCCAGAAAAGCAGATTGTTATTGTCGGTGGTGGATTGGCTGGACTGGTTACCGCTATTCATCTTGCCCGGCAGGGTGTATCTAGCAAAGTCGTCGAAAAACATAAGTATCCCTTTCATCGGGTTTGTGGCGAATATGTCTCCAATGAAGTTGTGCCCTACCTTCAAACGCTTGACGCCTATCCACATTCCCTGAGCCCTTCACAGATCACCCGATTTCAATTGACTTCTACAAACGGTGCCTCGGCCGAACTACCTTTGGACCTCGGAGCCTTTGGCGTAAGTCGTTTTGCCTTTGATCACTTCCTCTACGAAAAGGCGCTATCTCTTGGCGTAGACTTCTGCATTCAAACTGAAGTTACTGCAGTTGATTTTCTGGAAGGCCGATTTTCGCTTCAGACAACCAGGGGTCCATTGGAAGCGGATGTGGTAATCGGATCATTCGGAAAGCGGTCACGGCTTGACAAGCACCTTAGCCGCCCCTTCATGCAACGGCATTCTCCATATGTCGGCGTGAAATATCACATCCGATTGCCTGAGTTTCCAGATGACCTGATTGCCCTGCACAACTTCCAGGATGGCTATTGTGGCATCAGCCGAGTAGAAAACAATACCATTAACCTTTGCTACCTGACGCATCGAGCCAATGTTCGGAGCCACGGAACGATTCGGGCGATGGAGGAGTCTGTACTCTTCAAGAACCCATTCCTCAAGAAAATATTTGATGAGGCCGAGTTTCTGTTCGAACGCCCGGAAACCATCAATGAAATTTCCTTTGAAACTAAGTCTCCTCTGGATGGTCATGTCCTTATGGGCGGTGACGCCGCGGGAATGATCACGCCACTCTGCGGAAATGGTATGGCCATGGCTATTCATTCCGCAAAACTCATCAGTGAGCACGTCTTACGTTATTGCCGGGATTCATCCTACTCGAGGGAAGGCCTGGAACGGGATTATGCGGCCGCTTGGAGAGAAAAATTCGCCAAACGGCTGTGGATAGGTCGCCACATTCAACGACTGTTTGGCGATTCCTGGACTTCAAACCTTGCTGTGAGTCTGGCTCGGCACGCCAAACCCGTTGCCAAGGTTCTTATGGGAAAGACTCATGGAAATCCATTTTGATTTTGAACCCTGCTGCCGTAACGTTAGTGTATTAAAGCCAGTGCAACATGACACTTTATGAACAAGCAAATATTCTAAATGTAGGGCAATTGACTCGTCGCAAATTTCTGTCGCGGCTTGGGTTGCTGACCGCATCGGCATCTTTTGTCTCTTCCTTTGATGCATCTGCGTCCCAGAAACTCTTCTTCAAAATTTCGCTGGGTGAATGGACTTTCAATAAGTCACTTAAAAAGGGACTTATGAAAAATCTTGACTTCCCGGCCAAAGCCAAGCGGGACTTTGATATTGACACAGTAGAGTATGTGAACACACTATTTGACAACCAGTCTACGGAGCCCGGTTATTTGAAGGAGCTCAAGAATCGATGCGATGACAATGGAGTCAAGAGCCTGCTAATCCTATGCGATGATGAAGGCGACCTCGGCGATCTTGATGTCCAGCAACGACAGAAGGCAGTAAAAAATCATTTCAAATGGGTTGATGCGGCTCACTTTCTAGGATGCGAATCCATTCGTGTTAATTGCGGAGGTAAGGGGACCATGAAAGAAGTTGCCGCCGCCGGAATTGAGGGTCTGAGGAACCTTAGCGAGTACGCCAAGATGGCAAATCTGAATGTACTCGTGGAGAATCATGGTGGCTACTCATCGGATGCCCAATGGCTTGTCGGAGTTATTAAATCTGTAGGCATGCCCAACTGTGGAACACTACCCGATTTCGACAATTTTGACATCCTGCCCACATCCTGGTATGATCGATACAAGGGAGTCGAAGAATTAATGCCTTTCGCAAAGGGGGTGAGTTCTAAGGCAATAAATTTTGATGCGAATGGGAATTGCGTGGAGACAGACTTCGAACGCATGCTGAAGATTGTCAAGGCCTCAGGTTACCGGGGTTACCTTGGGATAGAGTACGAGGGTGATCAGTTATCCGAGGATGAGGGTGTTAGGATGACAAGGAGGCTCCTTGAGCGGGCCAACGCCGCACTCCGATAGGGTTATTGAAAAAGGTATCAACCCAAGTTGCGTGTGTCAACCAATAGCCAACCAAAATAAATGATCAGGCAGGTTGCTGAAATAAAATTCAACCGCATGGTATGGCTGAAGTTTGCCTGGGCAGGGTCCTCCACAACGCGCCAAAACCAGAATCCAAAATATACAACTACCGGGCTCAGGGCGACTAGAAAACCCCAGGCTTGACGGAGTTGATAATACGCGCTGAAATAGAGCACAAAGCCTATGGCTGTGATGCCAAAAAAGAAGGCGGCAAAATAGAATGTCCCCCGGATTCCCAATCGGAGACTCAGGGTTTGGTCACCATGTTTCGCGTCTTCTTCGTGCTGATAAACCTGGGTCATCGGGTAGTTTGCCCATAACATGAGACTGGTCAGCGCCGCCGGAAAAAGAGCTTGAACTTGAAATGCACTCATCCAGTCGAAATTATTGAGGCCGATGTAACACATCTGAAACGTAAAAAAACCCTGGAAAAATCCAGTCACCAGCCAACCGGCCACCGGATATTTCTTGAGTCGAATGGACGGATGGCTGTATGCCTTGGAAACCAATCCGTAAATAAGAACCATGCCAGCAAACAGGATGGATATCTTAATGGCTCCCAAAATGATTGTAATTGCATCGAAAACCAGAGACATCCAATAGAGTCCACTGGACACCGGAGGCGGGTTCTTCAATCCACCGATGCTCTTCTCGTCCTTGTCAAAATAGCTGTTGTACCCATTGCTGGCAGGGTACAGAAAAATATGAAGTAAAATAAAAATCCAGATCAGGCGCTGAAGAATCAGGTTCGGGGAAACGGCCAATGCAAACAAAAAAACGGGAAGTAGAAAGTATGAGAATGGAATTCTCAGGTGAAGGAGTGTGGATTTCGAAAACATACGATGTGTCGAATGATCAAGATAGTCCTTTTTCGACTAGTATTGGGTAATGAGTTACATCACTGCCATTGGTATCGCAAATCCCCCACACACTTTATCACAATCGGCCATTTCTGAATTCATGACTCATGCCATGCAGCTCGGTGAGGACGATGCGCGAAAACTCCGGGTACTTTTCCGCGCCAGTGGAATCGACACACGGTACTCGGTACTGGAGGATTACAGCAAGACCCAGGATTTTCATTTCTTCGAAAATTCTGTCGGGCTTGAACCATTTCCATCCACTCGAAGGCGACTTGAGCTCTACCGCCGGCATGCCCTGGCTCTGAGCCTGGAGGCAGCCGCGCAATGCTTTGGAAACCTGCATCAACTTCGCAAAGATGCCATAACTCATCTCGTCGTGGTAAGTTGTACGGGCATGTATGCACCTGGCCTTGACATCGATCTCGTGAAAGCCCTTGGGCTAAATTCTTCCGTGGAGCGGACAAGCATCAATTTTATGGGATGCTATGCTGCATTCAACGCGCTGAAACTTGCGGCTGCTGCGTGCGCAGCCCGCCCGGAGGCCAAAGTGCTTATCCTTTGCACGGAACTCTGTAGCATTCATTTTCAGAAAGAGAACACAGAAGACAACATGCTCGCCAATGCTCTTTTTGGAGATGGTGCATCTGCTGTGCTCGTGGAAGGGATGCCGCGGCAAGGCTTGAGCCTACAGCTCGAAGAGTTTCACTGCGAGTTGGCCACTGAAGGGGAGCACGATATGACCTGGACGGTTGGCGACCTGGGCTTTGAAATGCGATTGTCTTCCTACGTGCCTGAAGTTATACGCAGCGGAATCAAGAACCTGACTCGCTCCCTGCTGGCGAAAATCAAGCCGGGCCTTGCCGAAGTCGCCTATTATGCGATCCATCCCGGTGGAAAAAGGATTTTAGAAACGATAGAGACTGAGTTGGGTTTGACCAAACTCCAGAACAAGCACGCCTACGAGGTGCTGCGAAAGTACGGTAATATGTCGTCTCCGACTGTCCTCTTTGTTTTACGCGAACTCCTGAATGAGTTAAATGCTGTGGACGACGGGAAACGAATTTTGAGCTTTGCGTTTGGCCCGGGCCTTACGTTGGAGAGCGCGTTACTGAAAATCAAAGTGACACAATGAACGCCAATCGGCTAGATCTGTCTCGTCGGGCTATTGACCTGGAAATCATGGATGATCTCCAGTGCGCCGGGGAGGTTGTCGATCAAACCTTGCGGGAACTTGATATCATAAACAGGTGGCTAGGGGGAAATCAGGTGACGCTTCAGGCGGTTTGCGGATTGCTTGGCAAGAGCGGCACAGAGCGAATCTCTCCCATCACCCTGGCTGATCTGGGTTGCGGAAGCGGGGAAATCCTCAAACGGATCGCAGATTTTGGCAGGCGCAACAGGATTCCCCTAAAACTTGTAGGGATAGATGCCAATCCCCATATCGTGGATTTCGCCAGGCGGAACTGTTCAGGCTATCCAGAGATAACTTTTGAGGCTGTCGATGTCCTCTCACTGGTTTTTTCACAGCGCAGGTATGACATCATCATGGGTACTTTATTCTTTCATCATTTTGATGATCCCACCCTTTCCAGGCTCCTTACCCGTTTGAAGCATCAAGTTAAGATGGGTCTGATCATAAATGACATTCACCGCCATTGGCTGGCGTACCATTCCATACGGCTATTGACGGGGGTATTCTCCTCTTCAAGCATGGTCAAATTTGATGCCCCGCTTTCTGTGCGGCGGGCATTCATTCGTGCCGATTGGGTTCGGGTACTTGCCGAGAGTGAAATTGCTACCTATACCATACGATGGAAATGGGCTTTCCGTTGGCAAATCTCCATTCCGCCGCAGTAGCCTTCTTTTGGCACAGTTTTGGTAATTTTGACCTGGAACTAAATATACAACCGATGAAAAATTCAATTGTCAATATTTTCCTCGTAGCCATATTGGCCGGATGCGCTTCGAGCCCTTACGGAAAGAAAGTAAATGAGCCCTTCAGTGGCAACGCGTACGAGTCAACCAACCGCTTCTTCCGGGCAAGTGGTAAGGGAGAGAGCTCCTCCGAGAATATCGCACGCGGTAAAGCGGATATCGACGCCAAAACTATTCTAGGCGGCCAGGTTAATACCACTATGAAGCAGGTAGCCGACAATTACATGGGACAGACAGAAAATGAGCGGGGGGCAGATGTAGCCGAGAAATTTCAAAGCCTGTCGAGACAGGTTATGAATACTGAAATGGCGGACCTCCGGAAAATTGGCGAGAAGAAATACTACAACCAAAAAGAAAACAGGTATACTGTATTCATCGTTTATGAAATAAAGAAGAACGCCATGTTTCGATTCATGAAGAAGCAGGCCAAGCTGGATAATACCATCAACGAAAGCCAACAAGCGCTGATTCAGAAAATTCTGGATGAGGAAGAGAAGAAATCAGAGGAGGAAGAGAAGAAATAGGTTCGGTGATTCGATAAGTCGGTGATGATGAATCGCCACAATTTTACAGCTGTCCCCCAATCAGCAAATCACCAAATTAATTCCCCACCATCCGCTCGGCGCTCTCCGCGATTTTTAGTTGCTCGATAAAATCATCGATTTCGCCGTTCATAATGGCGGGAAGGTTGTGCTGGGTAAATCCGATGCGGTGATCGGTCACCCGGCTCTGCGGATAATTGTAGGTCCTGATTTTTTCCGATCGATCACCACTCCGTACCTGCGATCGACGAGACGCGCCGATTTCTGCATTCTGACGTTCGACCTCTCGCTCATACAACTTTGTCCGCAACATGTTAAG
>JANNAZ010000349.1:0-5432 GCA_031384895.1 Cyclobacteriaceae bacterium
TCTCTTTGTAAGAGGCCGAAATGTTCTTCGATAGCATCATCTGTTCTGTCCAATATCCAACGCTGAATATCCAACGCCGAAGTTTGACCTCACTTCGATATTGGGTCTTGGTTATTGGATGTTGGAAGTTTGGTCTCTTTGCGCGAGGCCGAATTGTACTTCGATACCATCATCTGTTCTGTGGACTTGATGCGGAAAAACATCGAATATTCAACGCCGAAATTGGAACTCACTTTGATATTGGGTGTTGGTTATTGGATGCTGGAAATTTGGTCTCTTTGGAATGAGCTAGGTCATTTTTCGATTTCGCATCACTGGCAGGCCGCTCTAAATTTTCCTTCATTGCGGTCTTTATGCTTGCAAAAGATATGGCGATCAGTTCATCATTTTCTTTCGGGATCGATCTATCGTTGAGGAGAGATTTTCTGTCAAGTATTCGGAGGGTGATGGAAGTCTCTCTCAATTCCTTTAGAATGATCTTGAATTTGTGAATAAAGTCCTTTTTGGATTCTGTGGATTGCGCTTCTCCGTAATTTAGCGCAGGTGATGTCCCAGACCGTAGGAGTTGGCCGCCGAGGTGATTGCATACTTTGGTATCGGGAAGCCCCTCAACGATTTCAGTTATTTGTAACGCGAAATTCAGCAGTCTCTCCTCAAGGTCGTACTTCTTGTTTTCCCTTTCCATGTTATTTCGAATTATAATCCAAAACTATTCCCAGACAGGCACAATTGAAATCAGGAAATCCTTACAAAAGCTGATCTTGCATCTGTTCTGTGGACGTAAGGCGAAAAAACATCGAATATCCAACACTGAACATCCAACGTCAAAGTTGGACCTCACTTCGATATTGGGTGTTGGTTATTGGATGTTGGAAATTTGTTCTCTTTGTGAGAGGTCGAATTGTTCTTCGATAGCATCATGTGTTCTGTGGACTTGATCCGGAAAACACCAAATATCCAACACTGAATATCCAACGTCAAAGTTTGACCTCACTTCGATATTGGGTGTTGGTTATTGGATGTTGGAAATTTGTTCTCTTTGTGTGAGGTCGAATTGTTCTTCGATAGCATCATCTGTTCTGTGGACTTGATTCGGAAGAACACCGAATATCCAACACTAAATATCCAATATCCAAGTTTGTCGTTTGGTTTACTGGCAGGTGTTAGGGCGTATCACCCCACATCAACGGTACCTTGATGGCTTCGTAGATTTGAAGGCAAACCCAGGCGTCGGTGGCTGCGTAGTTGATTTGCTTGTCATCGAGTTTTGGAGCTTCCCAATTGCTGGTCTGAGCGCTCTTGGAGATTCTAAAACCAAGAACCAACGCTGTTAGTTTTTTTACCCCCTCAACCTCAAATCCAGCAGCTTTTGTAAGGGTCGTTAATTCTACAAACCCACCTGGATTGAACATATGCAACAGCTGCAACGCCTTGATGTCGTCACGAATGGCAACACCTATCTTGAGAATTTTTGGATTCGACAAGAATTCTTTCATCTCAGGGGTCAGGCCTGTTGCATTGAGGCGGAAAAGATAAACCTTTTGCGTTGTAGCGATTTGGAGGATGGCTACTTTGTTGTGATGCCCACGCACAAAAACCGGTTTTGTTTCGGTGTCAAAGCCAACACGGTCGTAGGCGCATATTTCATCAAAAGCAAGAGTTGCCTTTTCCCGATCAGAAATAACGACTATTTCTCCATCATAGGCACCCAGGGGCAGTGCATTGACTTCCTCATTGGAAATTGTTCGGGCAGGTCCTGCGGGGTTCATGCCCCCGTGACTTTCACCTGGTAGTAAACCCCGCGGTCCTTCAGGTAGCTGATCATGAAGGGGAAATGTTCTCCCAGGTACTCAGGGGGAGAGATACCTTTTCGGGAATAGCTTCCGTCCATCACGAGGTGTGCGGCGGCGGTACATGTGTATCCCGTCGTACGTGCCATGGAAAGAGTTCCCGTCTTGTCGGTTCGGTCAAGCAGATTGTATTCGTAGGTGACGGACTTTCCGTTTTCCACGCCGGTCATTCGGATGCGCATCACGGTGAACTCTTCTTCGCCGGGTTTCAGCTTCCATTTTGGGAAGAGCAATTTGGCGGTCAGATCAATGGGTCGGATTTTCATTCCTTTCACATCCACCTCTTCATAGGAAAAGAACCCGGATTCTCGAAGTACGCGGAGATACTCGATGCATCCCGGGTAGCGCAAGGTCTTTTCGATCATGTTTGGGATATGGCCCATGGTTTTAATCAGCGAGCGCAGTCCGTCCGAATTCCAGGATTCCAAAGAGCCCACTTGTGAAAACGTTACAAGCTCGGCGTCAGAAAGAGCCTCTTGGGTCACAATGGCACCGTTTCTAAAGTACCGCGCTGGGCGGATGTATTCTTCGATTACATCAATGGGCGAGAATACCGCCATGTATTCGTAGGGCCAAATGCGCACCAGGGGCAGGCCACCCACGAGGCATTCATAATGGGAGATCTTCATCTTCTTGTCATGGTGGCCAAGGATCACATTCGCCATCCCCGGGGCCACTCCGCAGTCTGTGACGATGGTTACCTTATTGTTGATTGCCAACTCATCTAGCTCAAAGGGATCTTCCAAAAAGAACGAAATGTCAACCATGTTCTTTCCGGCCTCGATGACTCGTTTTACAGTTTCGAAACCAATAAATCCGGGCACTGCCCCAACGACCAGGTCGGCAGGGGCAATGGCGGCCCGCAGTACAACGGCATCTGCGAGGTCCGCTTTTTGTGTGGCTATACCGGCACTCTTCAATTCCGCCAACGCCCCTTCGTTAATGTCAATGGATGTGACTTCAAATGATTTTGCAAGGTCAATGGCCATGGCTTTACCCACCAACCCAGCACCCAGAACAACAACTTTCTTCTTCATATAACGGCGAAAATTTTAATTACCTTCAAGATCCTAATGCTACCCTGTCACTAACTTAACACGTCTATGTTTGAAGCCGCGAAGATACTTGAAAAAGCGAAACACTCCGCCTTTTGGTTGTGGGTATTGAACCAGGCACACCTGCGGATGGTGCCGTTCAATCTTCCGCATCGGTTTCAGATAATGGAACTTTCCGATCACCGTTTAAAGGCCCGAATTCCCTATCGAAGGAGCAACTTCAACCACATCCGCGGACTGCACGCGTGTGCCTTGGCAACCATCTCAGAGTTTGCTACCGGGTTCCTTCTGCTCTCCCGTCTGGATATCAAAAAATACAGATTGATCATGCAACGCATTGAAATGGATTACCATTACCAGGGAAAAATGGATGCATTTGTTGAATTCTCCACAAGCGACGCTTGGTATCAAGAGCAGATCGTGGGCCCACTACGCACAAACGAGTCTGTGGTAATTCCATGCATTGTCAAAATTCATGATGCGAAGGGCAATCAGTTGACCACCGGTAAGGTATTCTGGCAGATCAAGGATTGGACCAAGGTGAAAACCAAGGCTTGATGATTTTGGTTAAATAAATTAACTTAGCTTTATTTTCAAGCAAAAATAATTCCCGAGCATGCGCAAAATTGACCAACTCTTTTTCGAATATGGAGAGAGTCACCAAGATGTGACAAACAAGATGATTCATTGGGTTTGTGTGCCGCTGATCTTCTTTAGTTTGATTGGACTGGTTGCTGCAATTCCGTCAGGGATCGTGCAAGCGGTCCTCGGTGAGGGGAACCCCTACGCAAATTGGGCCACCGTGCTTCTCCTTTTTGTGCTGGCCTACTACGTTACGCTCTCGATTTCGCTTTCTGTGGGCATGATGCTATTTGGTGCGCTATGCCTTTTTCTGGCACAAATCATTGCCGCCTCTGGAATTCCACTTTGGGGTGTCAGTCTATGTATTTTTGTCCTTGCCTGGATTGGGCAATTCTATGGGCACAAAGTAGAAGGAAAGAAACCTTCGTTTTTCAAAGACCTGCAGTTTCTCCTGATTGGCCCCGCTTGGCTGATGCATTTCATTTATAAGAAACTCGGAATTCCGTACTAGTTGGAGAAGGGCTATAGCGTTTCAACCGAATTGCCAGCCGGATATTCTCCGGACTTTGACCATTTCCTGTTTAGCCAGGAGAAACACCTGTTGTTGCAGTCGGCACAGTGGGCCCACTACTATCTGCTGCGGAAACCCAATCAGAAAGTAATGGCGCAGGTGGCATTTCATATCACCGATCAGTTGGCTCGCTCGCCGCTACGTGCACCGTTTGGCTCTTTTCTCTTCTCTGAGCGGTTATCTCCTCAAGCCTTGTACGAATTCATTCAACAGGTGGAGCGCCTCCTGACCAAACGAGGAGTCGCAATCATTTCGATCACCGAGCCGCCGTTGTTTTACAGGAAATATGGGGAACTACTCCACACGATTCTCATCAACCAGGGATATCGGATTTCTAACGCGGAGCTTAGTTCAGGGATTCGAATTGATCGACTGGCTTTCGAGGAGAAGATTGAAATTTGGGAGAAACGCAAGCTGAAGCAGGCCAAGCAAAAAGGACTCACATTTAAGATGTTGGCGCTGGACGACTTGGAGGAGGTGTACCATCTCATCCTGAAGAGCAGAGCGCAGCGGTCTCATTCCCTTAGCATGACCTTGCCGGAACTGGCGGCAACGGTCAAGACATTCAAACATGAATTTATCCTTTCAGGTACTTTTCTTCATAAGGAGATGGTCGCCGGATCTATTGCCATCCGGGTTCATCGCGAAATTCTGTACAATTTTTATTCCGGGCACATGAAGAAGTATGACGCCATCAGCCCTATGGTGACCTTACTGGGAGGCCTCTACCGGTATTGTGAGCATCAGAAGATTCACTTACTCGATCTGGGGACCTCGGCGCTTCACGGACAACCTAACTTCAGCCTTCTTGAGTTCAAACTACGCCTTGGGGCAGTGCCGTCCATAAAGCTTACGTTTGAGAAACAGCTCACCTGATGACTCCCTTGGTTTCGGTCATTTGCTTGTGCTACAATCACGAGCGGTTCGTCCAGGATGCCCTGCAATCGGTCGTGGAACAAACCTACTCGGCGATTGAGTTAATTGTAATTGACGATTTTAGCGGGGATCGCAGCACCTCAGTCATTCGCGAGTTTGTTGCACTTCATCCTGAAATCAAGTTCATCCCATTGCCAGCGAATTTGGGAAATTGCCGTGCGTTTAACCGGGGGCTCGCGATAGCTCAAGGCAAGTATGTCATTGACCTCGCTGCTGATGATATGCTGACTCCTCAACGTGCGGAGCTGGGAGTCGCTGTCCTCGAGTCAAACCCGGAATGCGGCGTTCAATTTTCAGATGCTGAACTCATAGATGAAAATGGCCTTACCATAGGGTTTCATTCAGATAAATTTCCTCACGCAACAATCCCATCGGGAAGGATCTTCTCGAAAATACTGGCCAGGTATTTTATCAATAGCCCAACCATGATGATGCGCA
>JANNAZ010000357.1:0-9182 GCA_031384895.1 Cyclobacteriaceae bacterium
GAAGGCCGCGCTCCAAATCCAGTCGCCCAGGTTGGTATCGGTCAACACGATCGGGTTTTCATTCAACTTGGCCCAATTCCACAGGCGCACTTTGCCGTCGCGGCTGGTCGTGGCCAGGAACGTTGCTGCATGGTTGAACACGATCTGCTCGATATGAGCCGTATGGCCTGACAACGTCCGGGCAGGCAGGTTGCTATCTTCGGTAAAGATCCTAATGGCGCCCAGGTTGTCGCCGATGATAATTCTCCTGCTGTTGTCCTGAGAGAAGGCAACTGTAGTGAGGGGCGACGCATTTTTGTACGCCACTTTTTCAGCATAATTGTTGGCGATATCCCAGATGTAAAGAGATCCAGATGCTCCTGCGCCTGCCATCTTTTTTCCATCCGGGCTCAACGCAATCGTCGTGATCTTCTCTTTTGGTTTGATCACCTCACGCACCGTGTTGAAGTCGGTGAATTTGATGCTGAAGCCAGCCTGGTCGCGGATGTACGCACCATTTTCAAGAAGAGCGTATTCGATATTCTCCACAGCTGTAAAGCCGTAGATCTTCTTAGGTGCCTGCCCTATGTTTCGAAGATCGTAGAGTTCAATGTAGTTGTTGGTGATATCTCCCGTAGTAGCGCCACCGGCTACCAGGAAGTTTTCATCCGGGCTTACATCAATTGCATAGACCTGGTAATCAGTGCGAGATCCCATGATTGAGTCATGTTTCCAGGTGCCTCCCTCGGGTGTCCAGCGTAGAATCCGTCCATCGCTGCCTCCGGAAAAGATTTCCTTCGTCTTTGCACGGCTGATCAATGCCCTTGCCGCTCCTTTGGTATGGCCCTCCAGACTTCGGGTGAGGGGGTCATTCCATTGCTTGTTGTCCAGGGCATGATACAACCCGTTGAACACGTCATCGTCGAACAAGTTTCCTCCGTTGGCCGTATTGAACTTGTAGGCTTGCTGGGCTACCAGAGATTGCTGCGTTGGGTCGCTGTCTAAGTCTTTGGACTTGACGGCCATAGCCTTTGCCTGCGCGAGGTAACGCTGTCTCTGCGATTCCTTGGTAGCAAGCTCTGCTTTTTGCCTCTGATCCTCCGCCTCTTTTTGGCGCTCTTTGGCGATGCCTTCTTGCTTCTTGGCATTTGCTTCAGCTACCTCGGCCCGTTTCCGTGCTTCTTCAGCTATCTTTTGCTGCTCCTCCGCTTGTTTCTGAGCTAGTCTGGCTTCCTCAGCTGATTTCTCTGCTGCAATCGTTTGCTCTTTGGCAATATTCGCCTGCTTAGTAGCTTCCTGGGCATTGGCTTCAGCTAGCTTCTGGCTTTCCTTCGCCAAGAGTTCCTGCTTCCTTGCTTCTTTTGCGCTCTCCGTCGCAGCCACCTGCTGCACGAACGCATAAACCAAAGCGATAAGGGCGATAACAGCAAGCACACCGAATACTGTCGCGGTAGTCCGGGCGCGTTGTAGTCTGCGCTTCTGCTCAAGTTCCTTGATTCGTTGCTCGGTGTCCCATTCTTTCTTCGAGTACTCGAGGAAGATCATGGTCCGCTCGAAGGCGGGGTTGTAACGCTGCCCCCAAACGAGGGTAGGGCGGTGCTTTGCTTGCCAGTTAAGGGCAAGCTGCAAATCAGGTGGCCTCCAAAGGCCGGCTTTGCCGACCTGGTACTGTGTAGCGGCTTCCGCGAGGCGTAAATACATTTGTACGGCATCGGCTTCGTCGTCTACCCAGTTCTTCAGGCGCACCCAGATACGCATCAAGCTTTCGTGCGAGATATCGATCATCGACTTGGGCCCGAGTGGTACGCCATGCGAAGGGGTTACCAAAGATCGCCCAGGCTCACGGAATTTGTCGATTACTGCAGCTACATCGTTTTCTGATACGCCTGCGATGGAGGCAATCTCGCCCATACGCGTTGGGCGCCGTATACCAAAGTTTTCACCGCGTTTTTCGGTGATGGCCTTGAACATGATTTCCGCAATGCGCTGCTGTTCTTCATCCAATTCATCGTAGGCTTCGTTGGCGTGCATCGACAACGCTTCCTTCATTGTACCGATCGCCTCGTAGTGCTTTAAGTCGATTGGCTCGTCGTCAAAATCTTTAAACCGTCCCCAATAGCTCCAGGTACGCATGAGCGCATGCTGCAAGATTGGCAACTGATCCGGGTTGTCGCCCAAGTCGTTAAGCAATTGTTGGGTGAGACGAGGAGTAATTTTTGCACCGCCTACAGCTACCGGCCCGTCGATGGCCCTGCGCTTCTGATCGCGGGTCATTTGGGGAATCAGGTAATGACTGTCGTTGATTTTGCGGGTAAGCTCTGGGAATTGAGCACAGTCCCCTATAAAATCCGAACGCATGGTGATGGCGATATAAATGGGCGCATCCTCATAGTTGACGGCTTCCATCAACATGTTCACAAATCCGAGCGTCTCGTTGACAGAGTTAGGGTCAGTGCTATCCTTGAAGCGGAACAATTCCTCAAACTGATCGACGAGAATGAGGTAGTTGATGTCTTCGGACTTTCGTGACTGCTGAATGGCTTCTACCAATCCAAGCGAACTGCTTCGCAGGAGGGTAGACACAATCGTTCTCTTAATTTTCTTGTCTTCGACGTTGGCTTGGTTGTACTCCTTGCTGGCTCCCAGAAGAGACTCGGCGAGGTTATCAACTGGGTTGGCTCCTGGCCGGGTGACGATGACTTCCCAGTTTGGGCTCGAATCGGTTAGAAATCCTCCGTAAAGAATTGGCAGCACCCCGCAATAGATGAAGGATGACTTACCGCTTCCAGAGGGACCAATCACACCGACGAATCGACTCTTTGACATTTTGAGAAGCACCTCGTCACTCTGACCTTCGCGGCCAAAGAACAAGTGGCTTTCCTCAATTTTGAAAGGTCGTAACCCGGGGAAGGGGTTGGCCACGCCTACTTGCTGCGGTGCCTGCGATTTCTCGTCTACTTGCTTTGCCATAGAAATCAGGATTTAAAGTCTTGTAAGAAATTCTTTATAGAGTCGATCGATTTATTGCTATCGCCACTGATAAGGGTGACGTTCTGGTTTTTATAATTATCCAAGCTGGCTTCGCTGACAATCGCTTTGCCCTGGATGGGCTTGGTGCGGCCGAAGCCAGGAGCCTTGAGCAGGTCAAGCACTTTCATGCGCACCCACTGGTCATTCACCTTGCCTTTGAAGATGATGGCTCCATCAAACTGCCTAAGGTTCTCGATGTGTTTTTTTCGAACCTCCATGAGGTCGCCTTCAAAGGCAGGGAACACGACATTGAATCCGGATTTTTGGATGACGTCTACCAGAGGCAGGACCTTTTGGTGATCAATCTTGTCATGGACGAGATAGATCGTCTTTCCTGAACTCGGTTGCTCTTCGGTCTTATTTTGTGAGGCCAGGAGTTCTTCGCGCATGATGTTCTTAAAATCTTCTAGCGGGTTCTGAAGGATTTCTGCCCCTTCTTGCGCTTCGATGTCCCGGCGAAGGGATTCAATAAATGATTTTTGCTTTTCGCTGGCGTTTCTAAGGTTTGGCGCGATCCAGATGAGCCGGGAGAATTCTTCCTTTCGTGAACGCTTAATGACCGCATGCTCTGCGGCCAGCTTGTTTTGTATGTCAAGCACGCTGCGATCCGAACCTTCTGGGATTTCTCCGTAAGCGCTGCCGATCAAGTGGACAGAGAGGCTGCATTCCTCCAGGTCTTTCCTAACAATGCGTTCGAGTTCGTCGCCGCGCATCGGCAGAAGCTGATTGGGGAGGACAAGGTATCCGTGACGTTGAAGCTCGCGGCGAATGATATTCCGTTGGATAGAAAGATCGTGCCCGGTCTCAGAAAGGTAGATGGTCCTTCTTTTATATAGATTCTTGACTTCCGCTTTTGTCTGACCTTTCAAAATAATCAACGCTTCATGAATGTCGTAGACCAAGTCGACCATCTTCATCCAGTATTGTTTTTCCGCTTCCAGGCTGAAGAAGTCACTATACTCTTTCATTTGGCCAGTCTCGTTGTCGATCTGGTACATGTCATAGTTCAGCAGATCGCGCAAGCGAGGGGGTTGTTCCTGAGCGGTGAGAGGAGACTTCAGTACTTTGAATACCCGTTCAATTTTTGAGCCTGCGGTAGCCTTGTAATAGGTCTCTACGTTATCGAGGCACCGGCCAGACTGGGAAAATTCTTTTGACAGGATCGTCACCATCACTGCGGCATTGCTCATGCCGGACGCAGTAAAATCGTCATTCTCAGACTTTAGCACAACGTTGGTTTGCTCACCCAGCACCTGGAGGAGCATCAAGTCAATAAATTTCTTGAACTGGGTCACCCAGCCGATTTCATTCTTCTTGTCGATCTCGTTGTCCTTCTCGGCGAAGGTGATGAGTACATCAATGTCGTAGGCCATAATTCTGTCTCGTTTAATCTACTCTTATGCTGTTACTTTAGTTGTTTTTGTAGTCACGTTCCGCACCAAGCCTTGCACCAGTTCGTGGTGTTTGGCCATGACAAAATAGAAGTCGGGAAGGTTGATTCGGAAAATGACCGATCGCTCGGTTGCTTCAACTTCAGTGATCTTGACGGAAGGCCCTTCCTGGAACAGGTCACCAAAGACATCCCCTTTCTTCATCGCGCCTGCATCGCTACTTCCTTCGCGCAGACGAACCTGGCCAACTGCACAGATAAGGATGGGTCGATTTTCATCCGGATTGGTAAACATGATTTTGTCTTGCGCTCGTAAATCAACTGGAATAATCTTATCCGCGAGGTCGCTGAGGATAGATCCTGGAATCCCCTGGAAAGCAGGGAGCGTTTTGATGAACATAACCATTTCGATCCCCAGGAAGAATCCGTCGTCCAAGCCATCCAATAACTGATTGCTCTCGATCGCGTTGTCCAGAAATTTCTTGTCTTTCAGCGGCAGGCGATCGACAACAATTTTATACTGCGCCTTGTCTTTATTATAGATGACCCAGGCCGCCGTTTCCTGAAGTAGCTTGTCGGGATTAAACATCTGTCCAATCAACCCTCGGCTTACGCGGAATTCGGGAATGAATGCGGATGCATAAACGGCACACATCTTAGTCCAGCGATTGTTCAGGTTGAAGTCGCGGTTCAAGATATAATTGACTACCTGAACGGGGTTATACGTTTCTCTTGGGAAGTATATCTGCAGGCGCTCCATTTTCTCTTTTGGCGACACGTCATCAAAGATGGGCATGAGGCGTGGCTTAACGTCCTGATCTAGAAAAAGGTCCAGTAGCTCCATGGCATACGTGATTCCATCGGAGGTTCCAGTTTCAATGTTTTCACGAACCAATTGCACCGATTGGGGGTCGTATAAAATAGACATCAGCAAGGAAATCTGATCGTAGTTGTCACGAAGTTCCTCGACAAGGGCTGCTTTCAGGAATGAGAAGTGCGTTTCATCGGTCAATTCTTCCTGGGCATTGAGGTTCCACAATGTTTTTCCGATTTCCGTATCCAGCAAGTCCATGACTTGATTTCGTTCACGGCCTTTCGCGGTATAGTTAGTGAACCGCAGGGAATAGAAAATCTGTTTTACAATTCGCTTATCCGGGTAGTCTGACTTCTTCCATAGCAATTGCCAGGCTTCTTCGCCGCCGATGTGCCCGATGATTTGAACAATCTTCAACATCACCTGGTCTGTTTGACCAGATTTGTAGAACGCAGTATCAAGGACTTGCAGCGCCGGCTGGCCGGATTCTTTCAATGCAGCCGTTGCCTGGTTGCTATACAACGGAGAGGAGAGCATGTCAATAAGTACGGGCCAGGTTTCCGAACGTTTAATTTTCCTTGCTGTGAGGATCGCTTCATTTCTGACTTTCGGATCGGCGTCACGCAGCAACTCGAGTAGAATGAAGATGGTTTTTTGAGATATCATTTTCCGCAGCAGCTTGGCAGCCAGCATGCGGTCCGATTGCTTGACAGACTTGCCGAGCTTCATGAGCTTGTCTCCCGAGATGGAGAGCAAGTCGCTATCTTCCGATGCGCCGGCTGCCTGTTTGGCGAGACCGGAGATTTCATTTTCTTCACCTTGAAGATTGAGTCCGAGTTCTTCGATCTTTTCTTCTGCGAATTTCTTTACCTTCCTTAAGTCACTGCCGGCCAATTTCAGAATAGAGGTTTCAAAGAGCGCAGGCTCCAATTTCTCCATCAGCTTAAGGCCATAGATTACTTTTTCTTCAGCGGTGCTGTTAACTTCTTTTTGCAACACGCTGTTCAACGTAAATTCACGAACTATATGGCCTTCAACTGAAGCACGGTTCTTTTGGAGTGAACTCTGCAAGGTGTCCCGATACCCGCTATACATTTGGTTGGTGATAAGATACCAGAGTCCGAGCAGCGGCAACGTAAAGAGCGTAACAGCCAACAAATTAAAGATATCGAACAAGTTGATCAACACGATCAATCCCCCGGCGATCATGGTGGCGGTAGCAGTAACCACACCTTCCAGTTTGGTTTGGGCATCCAGCTTAATTGACTTGTCGATCGGAACGTAATACATTTTGAACACCGGCGTATCGAGTGAATCGCGCAATGAGTTTACGAACAACTTACTCATGGCGATCGCGATGAAGAAGTAGACAACCGATGCCGTGGCACCGCTGGCTATGAGCGCCGGATCTTTCGCATCAACGCCAAAGAAGAAACCCAGTCCCAGAGCTGCACCCGTGAAGATGAGGAGCAGGAGGGGATTCAGAATCAGGGAAACACGTAAACCATATTCCGACTGAATTCGGTCGGCAACAAACAGACCAAAGCCGAATCCGATGATCACCACAGTGGCTTCAAACAAACTCAAAAAGATCGGAAGCCCAGCGGGGTCGAACTGTGTAGAGGTAGCGATTAGGAAAGAATAGTCGATAAATCGGAGGGCTACTGATGATACAACTATGAAGCCCGCTAGAAGCGCAATGTATTTGAAACTCAAGAGTTTGAAGATGTTTAGCTTCAAATGTTCCTTTTCATTCATCATGCCAACCTGCGTAACCTTCGCTGCCTGGCTTAGGTATTTATTGGAGAGCACGATGAACAATATCAAGAAGCCGATAATACTGAATAGGCCTATGGTAAATAGAAATTTTACGTCCAGGCCGAACTGCAACATGACCGGAATAGTGAAGAAAGCTATGATCTGCGCGATGTCCATACCACCATCCACGCTTCCGACTACCCGTTTTTGCTGCCTAAGTGTAAAAAGACGGTGGAAGGCCCCCCAGAATACTAACTGGGTAACGAAAGTAAATGGAAGGATAAGCGAAAATCCAACATAATAGAGGTTACGTGTACTTATCAATTCAGGGTACTGATCCCCATATTCAAGCACGGCTGTTGCGCCTATGATCAAAACAAGAAAGGAAATTGCCAGATAGCGGAAAGGGATCCGGCCTTGGAGGATGTTAAACAGCCCTGTGGCCAAGAATCCAAAGCCTCCGCCCAGAACAAGGGCGATCGGGAGTTCATCCTTCTCAATAATGCCTGGGTAGCTCAAAAAGAAGGTTTGAGCAGCAACCGCTACGGTAGCCAAAAACAAACCCATGAGAAAGCTTATGGCCAGCAGGAGCGATACTGGGCCTGTTTCTTGCGGCTCAACTCCCAGGAGTTTGGTCAACCTATCGTTCATCCGTCACAGGGTTAGTCCTTTTAACAACTCAATATCAAACTATTCACCGAAAAAACCTATTCATTCAACTATTTCAGGCAATCCGTATTGGCCTCTGGTTCATAGGATGTTAGCCTTGCTATGGAAAATCGACTTGAGCGGTTAGTCTGATTTCTGTTTGAACTTTATGAAACCTGCAATAGTGCAGTTGCCGGAAAGTTCAGAAAATCAACCCGTTATAGGGAGCAACAGGGAACTGTCTCCATAGCTTAGGAATCTATATTCTTTGTCAAGTGCCTCCTGGTACACCTGCTTCCAGACGCCTCCAATTAATGCAGAAATTAATACGAGAAGGGTGGAGCCCGGTTGATGAAAATTTGTAATCAGGCCGTGGATAATTCTGAATTGATAACCAGGCATGATGTATATGGAGGTATGCCCCGTCAGTTCTTCAACCTTGTCGCGTTGCATACGCGAGAGGACAAATTCTAGCGCTTGACGCGTAGTAGGCAGATCGCCAGACCAATTGTATGGAAAATCCTGATCGATCGAAAATGGGGCGGTCGGATTGGTAGAAAGAATCACACCAAACCAATACAGACTCTCCAGTGTTCGAAGCGCGGTAGTTCCGACGGCAATGAAGCGCCGATTCTCTTGTAACAGACTGATAATGTTGCTCTTGTGTATGACAAGTTCCTCCTCATGAATCCGGTGGTCAGCAGCATTTTCGCTTTTGATCGGCAGGAAAGTACCTGCGCTGACGTGCAGTGTTAGGAAGTTCGTTTGGATTCCAAGGGTACCTAGCTGTTCGAGGACATTGGGGGTAAAGTGGAGGCCTGCGGTAGGTGCTGCAACAGCACCCTCATGATGAGAATAGACTGTCTGGTAGCGCTCTCGATCAAGTGCCTCGGCTTCACGCTTTAAATAAGGAGGCAGTGGAACAACTCCGGACTCACCAATGATCTCCGAAAAGGGAATTTCTGCCGGCATCCAACTAAAAGTGACCAAGCCCAGCTCCTTTTCCTTCCATGCAGCTGACAGTTCAATATTCCGTATGGTTTTGTTAAGCTTGACTTGTTCAGGCCATCGTTTTGAATTTCCGACAGCACACTTCCACGTACTTGATCCTTTTGCGTCTAAGGCAAGAGCCAAAGAAAGTGTAGTATTTGCTGGCGCTAAGAGAAAGACTTCTATGGCCGCTCCCGTCTCCTTTTCGAAGAGTAGACGAGCCGGAATTACCTTGGTATTATTGAAGAACAATGTACTATTAACAGGCAGATAATCACTTAATTGATTGAACTTCTCATGCTTGATAACCCCATCTTTCCAAACCAGCAATTTTGATTCATCTCGGACGGCAGTGGGGTACTTGGCGATACGGTTTTCAGGCAGTTCATAGTGGTAGTCGCTTAAAGAAATCCAGGGGGTAGGAATGGCCATCTCCAAAAATAGGATGACGATTGTATTTGCCATGCATCAATCCCAGATTCGTAACTAAATGGCACTGAAAGCATCATTTTTTAAGAGGACTTTTCATTTTTCATTCACTGCCCGGACATCTCGTGGCACCATGAAGCAGCG
>JANNAZ010000387.1:0-3819 GCA_031384895.1 Cyclobacteriaceae bacterium
CCTGCCTCAACTCCAGCGGGTCATACAACGGGATTTTCAATTCCACCAGCGCCTCCTCCCTAGTCATTTGACCACTACAGATCAGGGTCGACAAATGCGCTTTCCGCTTGTCAATCCTGAACTTCTCAGGCAAAATATAGGCCTGGTAAAATTTTGTAAAAACTGATTCGTAATGCTTGCCACCATAGTCTCGCCAATCAAGCTCTGTGGCAATCAGTTTTTTGATTTCCCGTTTATTATAGGGGACATAATTGAGAATAGAAACAGGAGATAGTTTCAGAACAGCCGAATAGTAAACGTATTTTCTGAAATCCAGATAGGGGTAGGTTTTCAGCCTGACCGTTCCAAAATGGCTATGAATATCGCTGAGGTTGGCAAAATCCATTTTCCGGTAAAGCCAGCTCTTAGGCATAATGTGCTCCGTAACCACATTCGTTCCGCTGATGATGTATGGAATGCGTTTTTCTTTGGCCAATTTATACATCGTGGCAAATATGGCATGATCAGAAACCACTTCAATGTCTATCACCGAGGCGCGCAAGTAGGCAAGCTGAATATCCTTGAATTCCTCCCAGTTAATAACCAACGTGAAGAGATCAATATTCAGTTTGTTGATAATATTCTCAATATTCCTAACGGCCAACTCGGAGTTCCAACCGTTATCCAAATGCACTGCGAGCGGTCTTAATCCCAATTGGTTTACCAGGTAAGCAACATAGGTGCTGTCCACCCCGCCGCTCAGCCCGATAAGACAATCATACTGTTTGCCTTGGCCATTCTTCTTTATCTGATCCGCCAACAGCTGCAACCTCTCCTCTCCAGCTTTGCCGGCAAAAACCGATTCAGCTTCTGCCTGTTTGTAATCCCAGTAATAGTTACAAACGCCTTTAGCGTCAAATTGAATGTCCGAGTCAGCAATGTTATCCATTACTGTTTGTGCGCACTGCTGATACGCGGGATCTTTAGAAGAAATAACCTTATGCGGCACCATTTGCAATCTTAGCAAAAAAATTCTCCGTCAACTCTCGCTGGCTGGGATAGCTGATCAGTACGGCACGGTGCGGTCTTTGAAAAACAAACATGCTTCCCGCCGCTACTGCCGATGCGCCGTGGTTCACAACTGACACGAAATCACTTATAGTCGCTGCTCCGCCAATGGCCACCACCGGAATATGGATACGCTTACAAATTAACTCGATCAATTCTGTGTCATAGCCCTCAAAGGTTCCGTCCTTGTCAATTGCGTTTACCAAAAGCTCCCCAGCACCCGCTTGCTCCATTTGGCTGGCAAATGTAACCGGATCAAGTCCAGTATTCTTAGAGGCATTGAGGGTGAATACCCTGTACTTCCCCCATATGTTTTTCTTTATATCGATTGAAACAACAATGCTTTGGCTGCCCACATATTTAGCCGCATTCTCCACCAATTTCGGGTTATTCACAGCGCTGCTATTCAAAATGACTTTTTCAACACCGTCCTGAACCAATTGCTGGATCTCCTCAAGCCTTGTAATCCCACCACCATAACCCATAGGCATAAATGCCTCGCTGGCAAGCTCCTTTATCTTCCTAAATTCAGGCGGTCGTCCTTCTGCCGTTGCAGAAATATCCAGAATTACAATTTCATCAACCTCCTTTTCATTGAAAATTTTTACCGCATTGATGGGATCGCCTACGTATTTATGGTTCTTAAACTTTACGGATTTAACCAAGCCACCATTTTGAATCAGCAACGCAGGAATGACTCTTGTGCGCCTCATCAGCAATGCTTTACAAAATTATCCAGCAGTTTCATTCCAAACCTGTGACTCTTCTCAGGATGGAATTGCACTCCCATGATGTTGTCATGCTCCACAGCACAAGCGAATTCAATTCCGTACTCAGCAGTGGCCAGAACATCATCAGCATCTTTTGGCTGTACATAATACGAATGCACAAAGTAAAATCTTGATGCTTCTTCTAGTCCGGCAATAAGTTTCGATGATTTCTTGAGCTGAATGTCCGTCCATGCCATGTGCGGTACTTTCAGGTTACCACCCATAAGGTTTTGATTGAATCGAATTGTCCTCCCCTTAATCCACCCAAGCCCTGCTAGCTGACCTTCTTCGCTACCGTCCACTAGCAATTGCATTCCTACGCAAACGCCAAGTACAGGAGTTTTTCCAATCAACACTTTCTCCTGAAGAATGGGGAGTAATCCAGATTCCGTCAACTTCGCAGAACATGTATCGAATGCGCCCACACCAGGAAGTATCAGTTTTTCAGCTTCCTGAATCTCCTTCTTGAGAGAAGAAATTCGTGATGGTGCACCGATTCTCTTCAGCATGTTCTGAATTGAAGCTAAATTACCAACACCATAATTCACAATAGTTATCATTGTTCGATCTTCATTCTAAAGATCTTGCAAAATCGACTAAGCGTCATTGCCCTGAAATAAATCGGTTCATATCCTAATTTTCCATCAATGAATTTATCAAACCGCTTCAAGAGTTCATCCGTAAATATGCCAGTTGTTTCAACAATCATTTTTAGGTCCGCCCTTACCCGATCTTTATTCTGTCTTACCCATGAGGAATCAGGGGCCACAAAACCCATTTTATCCTTCCTTTTGCGGATCACTGCCGGGAGTTCACGGACCGCATCCCGCAATACCGCCTTCGTATATCCGTTCCTTATCTTGAAGGATGATGGAAGGCCAATGGCATATTCGGCTAGCCGGTGATCAAGAAACGGTAGCCTAGACTCCAAAGAAAACATCATGGAGTTCCTGTCTTCGGAATGTAACTGGAACGGGATACTGGAAAATTTTATTTCCGTAATACTCAATGCGCGTACGGTATTCTCATTGAACTCAACAAGGGCATCCCGGGCCACTCCCTTCCAGCATTGGCTGAGCCATGGATAGCTATTGCGACCCAAGACTTTCTTCAGTCTCTTCTGCAGACCATACAGAACAGCAGGACGAAGAAAAGCATACAACTGGTCAGCAAAAGTTGTTTGCCCATTCTCGGCCATTTTTCTCAGAAGGCCGACTGCAGCGGACCAATTCCCATCCTTCAGCAATTCAATGATGTAAGCCGTGGCAAATTCGGGGTACCCGCACAGGTACTCATCAGCGCCCTGTCCATCCTGCATGACGATGATCCCCTCTTTGCGTGCCGCCTGGAAAACCTTGAATTCCGAATAATGGGAGGCGGTGCTGAAAGGCTGGTCCTGGTGGTAAAGCATGCGGTCCAAATCCTCTGAATTAAGGAGCTGGTCAAGGTCAGGATAGACTTTCAGGGCCCGGAACCCGGTTTGCTCCGTAACAACATCGCTGAACTTCTGCTCATCAAAACGCTTGTCATTATAGCAGGAAGTAACCGTGGCAAAATTGTCATTCGCCATCTTCTCGCCATGAATGACGCTGACAATGGAAGAACTGTCAATGCCTCCGGAGAGGCAGCTGCCCACGGTCACGTCCGACCGCATCCTGATCCGGACACTGTCCAGGAACAATTTGCGCACATTGGCGACAGCGGTATCAAAGTCATCAGTGACAAGCCCAGAAGCGGCTTCGAGATCATACCAACGGGTAACCTTGTATTCGTGAGTGGCCAAATTATACGTCAGGGAATGTCCGGGCCTCAGTTCAAATACTCCGCGAAAAAACGTCTTGTCCGAATAGTTGAGCCATCCATAAACCAGGAAGTTCACCGCGACAGATTGCTCAAGAGCTGGCTTGAATTCCTCGAAGGCCGTGAACTGCTTTATCTCGGAACCAGCCAGGAACCAGTTGCCGGTTCTTGTAAAGTAGAGCGGCTTAATGCCAAAATGGTC
>JANNAZ010000416.1:0-23519 GCA_031384895.1 Cyclobacteriaceae bacterium
GATCGGTGTAGTCAATGATGCTGACAAACGGAGATGCCAAATCAAGTGGACCTTCCACAGTGCCCTCCACACGAAGCGTTCCTTTTGGGCGTACATCAGAAGGGAATAGAAATTCAACCAGCTCGTTACTGCGTTGCCCATGAGCATCTCTTAATAGATACATGCCCGAGGTTGTGGCACTGACATACTGATCATCCTCAGCTGTGTTGACGAATTCCAAGGCCCGTGGCGGGCTCCATTGACCCCGCTGAAAACGCGTAAAATACAAATCCATACCACCTTTGTTAGGCTGAATCCGATCGGAGGAAAAAATGAGAGTTTCGCCATCGGCCATGATTCGTGGAGTCTGTGAATTCCCGGTATTGATAAAGCCAGGCAATTCTTCCGGAGTATCCCACTGCCCGCTTGGCTTTTTCATCATCATCAGGATGCGACATCCATCCGCTTTGTTGAAATCCATTTTCTCACAACGCATATAGAACATAGCTGAGCCATCCAGGGAAAGGGAAGGGCAGGCTTCATGCCCCTTGGAGTTGCTCGGAAGTAGCATGTTCACAGGCTCCCCCCACCGATTTCCTATTAATTGACTCGAATACAAATCAAAACCCCCCATGCCGTTAGACTTTATATTGCTTATGTAAAGCGTCGTCCCGTCGGCGCTCAACGAATAGCCCTTCATAAAATTAAGTCTGTTATTAACGCTTTTGGGCAGGATAACGGGATCCTTCCAGTTGACTCCCTCCCGGGTGGTATAGTTCATGGTGATGGCATTGTCTTCGTCTACGTCGGCCAGATAGACCATGGAATTTCCATCCAGGCTGATAAAGGGGGCGAAATTATTGATGGCAGGATGGTTCAGATTCGCAGGCATCTTTCTCACCTTGACCTGACCGAAAGCTGCCAGAGTCATGATCGATACCATCAGTGTGAGGAGGTTCTTCAAATTCATCATTTAAATCTAGACAAAAGACTCCACCCGCCGGGAGCCTGGTGTGCTAATTTTGACCGAATAAACTATAGCACCTTGGAAAAAATGATTTAGATTGGGTCAATGATTCAGGTAATACCATCCATTGCGATCCGCAAAGGGAGAGTTGTAAAAATGCGCAAGGGCGATCCGGCCAGTGAGAAGGCTTATGACGAAAATCCACTCGACTTGTCCAAGCGATTTGAAGACCACGGCATCGAAGTAATTCATCTGGTTGACTTGGACGGAGCCGAAAAGGGAAGCCCAAAGAATTTCCATGTGTTGGAGGCGATTTCTAACCACACAGACCTCAAAATTGATTTTACAGGCGGAATAAGTACAGACGGTGATATAAGCAGCGCTTACGAATTTGGTGCGGACTACATAACCGCTTCAAGCATTGCGGTGACTAATCCAGAGTTGTTTGCTTCCTGGATTGTATCCTATGGCCGTGAAAAAATTACGCTGAGTGCCGATGTTACCGATGTTCAGTCCAAGCAGGTGGCCTTCAGGGGGTGGCAGAAGAAATCTGATCTTAAATTAATCGACCACCTGAGGTTTTTTTATGAACGCGGGTTAAAATATGCCAAATGCACCGATATTTCGAGGGATGGTGCACTGGAAGGCCCGGACTTCGATTTTTATCAGGAAATCCTCTCCACATTCACCGACCTGAAGGTCCTGGCGAGTGGGGGTGTCCGGGATGCAGCAGATATTGAGAAGTTGAACGATATGGGAGTCTTTGCCGTTATTTTTGGAAAGGCCTACTACGAAGGCAAGCTCAACCTCAAAGACCTGGAGCGGTTCCTAGTCAAATCCTGATTATTTCATTCCGTTTTCATTAGTCTTGTCCGCGCAAAATTCTCGCATCCCGGTTTTCGGATAGGCCGTACCTCCTCCGCTCCATGAAAGAAGCACTAGCACACATAGACCCAACCGGCCATACACGTATCGATGTTATTGGGGCTCGTGAGCATAACCTTAAAGACATCAGTGTTTCGCTCCCGAGGAACAGGCTTGTCGTCGTCACCGGAATCAGTGGAAGTGGAAAATCGTCGCTGGCATTTGACACGATCTAGGCCGAAGGGCAGCGGAGGTATATGGAGAGCTTCTCAGCCTACGCGCGGAGTTTTATCGGCAACCTCGAACGACCCGATGTCGACAAAATCAATGGACTGAGCCCCGTAATCTCTATTGAGCAGAAAACTACTTCACGAAACCCCCGGTCAACAGTAGGCACGGTAACTGAAATCTATGATTTCATGCGTTTACTTTTTGCGCGAGCAGGTGATGCCTACTCCTACCTGAGCGGAAAAAAGATGGTAAGGCAGACTGAAGATCAGATCCTGGAGGGAATGTTTCAGCATTTCCGCCTAAAGAAACTCACCCTGCTCGCACCGATGGTCAGGGGCCGAAAAGGACACTACCGCGAACTCTTTGTCCAAATCCGGAAAAGCGGCTTTACCAAAGTCCGCATTGATGGGGAACTTATGGAGATAACGGCCAAAATGCAGCTGGATCGGTATAAAATTCATGATATCGAAGTAGTTATTGACCGAATTGTCGCCGACGAAAAGGATCGGTTTCGCATTAGTCAGTCGGTTGCCCGTTCATTAAAAGAAGGAAAAGGTGTGATGATGTTGTTGGAGGACGATGGCACAATTCATCATTTTTCAAAGTTCCTGATGGACCCCACAACGGGGTTATCGTATGACGAGCCAGCGCCAAACCTCTTCTCCTTCAACAGTCCATATGGAGCTTGCTCAACGTGCAATGGCCTTGGAGTAATTGAGGAGATCACGGAAGACTCGGTTATTCCGGATAAAAAACTCAGCATCATGCGCGGAGGAATTTTGCCGCTTGGGGAGTACCGGGACATTTGGATTTTCAAAAAGGTGGAAGCCATTCTGAAGCGGAACAAACTTTCGCTTTCGACGCCGATCAAGGACATCCCCAATGAGGTTATTAAGATTCTTCTTCATGGCGACGACGTGCCTGTGGCTGTCCCCTCCGTAAAGTATCCCGGTACAGACTGGAATACGAAATTTGAGGGAATCATAAGCTTTCTGGAAAAAATGCGCGAAGATTCTTCCGAAGGAGCAAAACGGTGGATGGAAGACTTCATGATCACCCGGCTCTGCCCGGAATGTAATGGAGCCCGACTAAAAAAGGAATCGCTGCATTTTAAAATTGATGGAAAAAATATTGCTGAGCTGTCTATGCTTGACATACTCGAACTGAAGAAATGGTTTGAAAAACTGGAAGACCGACTGTCACCCAAACAACGCACCATAGCGACCGAGGTTCTCAAAGAAATACGCAAACGCATTGGGTTTCTTGTAGATGTTGGATTGGAATACCTCGACCTCAATCGGCCGCTGCGCACACTGAGTGGTGGTGAAGCCCAGCGTATCCGACTGGCTACGCAAATTGGAACTCAGTTGGTCGGCGTGTTGTATATCCTGGATGAGCCAAGCATTGGCCTTCATGCGCGCGACAACGCCAAGTTGATCAAGGCGCTAAAGGATCTCCGCGACTTGGGCAATTCTGTTATTGTGGTGGAACATGACAAAGAAATGATGCTTGAATCCGACTACATCATTGACATCGGTCCCGGAGCGGGCAGGCATGGAGGTAGAGTAGTTGCTGCCGGGACGCCAGTAGATTTTCTGAAAAACGACAGCGTTACTTCCCGCTACCTGAGCGGAGCAATGAGGATTCCGTATAAAAAGGACAAGCGGAAGGGTGCCGGTCATGAACTTGCCCTAAAGCAAGCCAGTGGCAACAACCTGAAAAACGTCGACCTAAGCATTCCGCTCGGCACATTTGTTTGCATCAGCGGAGTTTCTGGAAGTGGTAAATCGACCCTTATTCACGAAACGCTGTTTCCCATTCTTACTCGACATATTTTCAAGTCAAGGACAGAGCCCTTGCCCTACAAAGGCATAAAGGGACTGGAGTGGATAGACAAAGTGATTGAAGTAGACCAGTCTCCGATCGGTAGGACCCCACGATCCAATCCGGCAACCTACACCGGTGCGTTCACCGATATCCGCGATCTGTTTGCCCAAATGCCTGAAGCGAAGATCAGGGGCTACAAGCCGGGTCGCTTTTCTTTCAATGTCAAAGGCGGACGTTGTGAAACCTGCGAAGGAGCGGGACTCCGGTTGATTGAAATGGAATTCCTTCCCGATGTTTATGTGAGCTGCGAAACATGTAAGGGCAAACGCTATAACCGGGAGACATTGGAAGTTCGATTTAAGGGAAAGTCTATATCAGACGTACTAGACATGACCGTGGAGGAGGCGGTGATCTTCTTTGAAAACCAACCAAGAATCCTGCGCAAGATTGAAACACTTAATGACGTTGGACTCGGTTACATTTCCCTGGGTCAGCACGCCACTACACTTTCCGGTGGTGAGGCCCAACGCGTGAAACTGGCTACGGAGTTATCCAAACGGGACACTGGAAAGACCTTCTATATTCTGGATGAGCCAACAACCGGGTTGCATTTCCAGGATATCGCGCATTTATTGGGCGTACTTCAGAAACTAGTAGATAAGGGGAATACGGTCTTGGTGATTGAACACAATATGGATGTGATCAAGTCCGCCGACTTTCTTGTTGATTTGGGCCCGGAAGGAGGCCAGAAAGGAGGGAGAATTGTCGCCATGGGAACACCGGCGGAAGTTGCCAAAAACCCAGCCAGCTATACCGGCCGGTTTTTGAAAGGCGAACTTCATTGAGAGCCGCTATGCCCGCTTGCCCGGCGCGCATCCATTCATCACTATATCAAAAGGTTTGAATACAGGGATTTCTAGCTTTGTCCGACGATGGTTAATAAAGTACGGCTTTACTGGACGTTGCAAATCGGAGGATGGACCTTCTATGCATTTATTCAGATTATTTTTAGCGCACTAGCTTCGGATAACCAGGCCGTGAGTGTACAGCGTGTCATTTTCCTTACTTACGAAGCAGTCTTCTGTCTTCTACTCACACACATCTTCAGAAACCTGATCAATCGCTGGAAATGGCTCAATGCTGGAATGCCAGTGCTTATCCCACGAATTATCGGAAGTGTTTTCATTCTTGGATTGATGATTGTTTTTCTTCGGATGCCCATGTCGATTCCTTTAGGACTGTTCAATAGCCAAGTGGCCTTCAATACAGGTACTATTTTTGGCCTAACAACCGTCTATGCATTCATCTTCTTCTTGTGGTCGGTCTTATATTTTGTTTACAACTATTTCGAGCGCTATAACACCTCGCTGAAGCTCGAAGCTTCTGTTCGAGAGATTGAACTCAATAACCTTAAATCGCAGTTGAATCCGCACTTTATTTTTAATGCCCTGAACAGCATCCGTGCACTGGTTGATGAAAACCCCGGGAAATCAAAAGAAGCCATTAATCAGCTCGCCAATATCCTTCGCAGCTCCTTGAGTACAGGGAAGCGCGGACTAACAAAATTCGAGGATGAATTAAAAACGGTGAAAGATTACCTAGGACTGGAAAGCATTCGGTTTGAGGAAAGACTTCAAACGCATTTTGAGATTGATCCGGAATCTCGTGATTTTCTGGTTCCACCGCTGATGATCCAAACTTTGGTTGAGAATGGAATCAAGCACGGTATCGCAAAACTCACCGCCGGCGGCAGTATTCACATGAAAGCTTCCGTGTACAATGATCGCCTGACTATTCAGATAAGGAATAGCGGCCATTATCTGAATGGCACCAGCAGTTCCGGGGGTTTGGGGCTAGAGAATACGCGCCAACGACTGAAGCTGATTTACGGAGACAAAGCCTCTTTTCGGATTCTTCCCGAAAGCGATACTTTTGTTTTGACTGAAATAGAAATTCCACATTTGCGCTGAACTTGATACCCCTATGAAAGCATTAATCATTGATGATGAACGCCTCGCCCGAAAGGAACTAATTAAACTTTTGGAGGAGCATCCTTCTATTGAAATCGCTGGCGAAGCCCAGAATGCTGACGAAGCCGAACAGATGATCGCCGAACTCAACCCGGATATCCTCTTCCTGGACATTCAAATGCCCGGACGTACGGGATTTCAGCTCCTGGAAGCATTGGACACTGTACCCTTGGTTGTGTTTACAACCGCCTATGACGAGTTCGCTTTGAAGGCCTTTGAAATTAGTGCGCTGGATTATCTTTTGAAGCCCATCACCGCAGAACGCCTTGCGGAGGCTGTGCACAAAATCCAGGAAAAAGAACGGATCCGGTCAGGGAGGGGGAGAGATGAAAAGCTCGGACTTGAGGATCAGGTATTCGTTAAGGATGGTGAGCGATGCTGGTTTGTCAGTTTGGCCAACATCCGGCTCTTCGAGTCTGACGGGAATTATATCAAAGTATATTTTGATACCAACCGCCCCATGATTCACAAGTCACTGAACGCGTTGGACGAAAAATTGGACGAACGCTCATTCTTCCGTGCCAGCCGGAAACACATTGTTAATCTCAGCTGGGTGGAAAGCATCGAACCCTGGTTCAACGGCGGTCTAATGGTGAAACTTCGCGGAGGTGATAAAGTAGAAGTAAGCAGACGCCAGGCTGCGAAGTTTAAGGATATGATGAGTTTGTAAGTTCAAAACTTGCCGTGGCCTACTTCAGGACCAGCTGGACAAGGTCCTGCTCTACATTCCAGTCGCGGGCAAGCCGGATCATAGCCGTGGCCTCCATTTCTGTTACATAGCCCTTCAGATTATTGGAATCCCAGACCATGTTGATGAGGTCAACGCGTTTTTCCCGTGTGTAATCCCGGATGATATCATTTAAAAAGGTACGTGCTCTATCAAATGAAGTGACTTGATCCTTTTCAATGAACTCAATGGCCCACTTAAGTTCTTCCGGCCCTTCAAGCCGTGCAGCGGCTGCATCCAGGTCAATTTTTTCTTCTTGATCAAGGCCGTGATAATGGAATATCACGGCTTTCAGAAGCAAGTACACTCGTTTCTCCTCAGAGGTCATAGCCTAAAGATCGCAATTTTTGGATGCCTGTTGCAAGGGCGTTGATGAAATGCCTAGACCATAAGATCTTCAGTAATCTTATCCGCAAGTAGTTTTCCTTTTCGGGTAAGCCGGAGCACGCGATTCGTCAGTGTCAGCAGCCCATCGTGAAGGTGAAGGTCAATATATGAACCACGGCGCGCAAGGAGGTCGTCGTTGAGCGAATCCTGCAGAAACTGCAAATCGCATCCCCAGGTAGTACGAAGTCGGGTGAGAATATACTCGTTGATCTTATTCTCGGATGTTAGGTGTTCTGATTCAACTGGTAGTCTACCTTCCGCCAGAGACTTCACATACAGGGCGTTGTTTTTAACGTTGAAATAGCGATTGGAGCCATCGTAGGAATGTGCGCTTGGCCCGATCCCGAGATAAGGCTCTTGCTTCCAGTAGTTGCTGTTATGGCGGGAGTAATGTCCAGGCCTGCAAAAGTTGGAAATCTCGTACTGCTCAAATCCCGAGATATCCATCACCGATTGCAATAACTCAAATTGTTTAGCCGCAGGCTCTTCGTCAACGAGGGTAAGTTTGCCCTTCTTCTTCCAATGGCCAAATACCGTTTTTTCCTCGATAGTGAGGGAATAAGCAGACAGATGGGTTGGCTGGTAACTGATTGCCTTTTTGAGCGTGGTCTCCCATAACTCAAGGGATAGCCCGGGGATCGCATAGATCAAGTCGAGGCTGATATTTGTGAAACCAGCAGCGGCCACATCCTTTAGGCATTGATGGGCTGCTGCTGCATCATGGGCCCGATGCAGATAGTGAAGTAATGCGTCATCGAATGACTGAATTCCAATGCTAAGGCGGTTGATTCCAACATCTCCAAATTCATCAAGTTTTTTCGGAGTCAGGTCGTCTGGATTGGCTTCCAGCGTAATCTCCGCTTCGGAGGCCAATGAAAAAGTGCTCCGAATGGCATGGAACAATCGCCCAAGATCTTTAGCGTGCAACAACGAAGGAGTTCCGCCACCAAGGTACACGGTCTGAAGAGGTGCTTTGATAAACTCTTTTTGCAACTCGATTTCCTGGATCAAGGCATTTGTCATTTCCACCTGACGATGAGGGTCGGTAGAAAAATGGAAGTCGCAGTAGTAACACGCCTGCTTGCAGAAAGGAATGTGGAGGTACAGTCCGGCCATGCGTGAATTTGCAAATTGTTTTTTCGCTATTCGTGACGCTTTAGGATATTTTTGTGGAATGATCCGCATCCTTCTCCTCCTGATGACGCAGTGGGCCTTAGCAAGCCCGGTCCTGGTAAAGGACCTGCGGCCGGATTGGACTGTATTTGATCAGTATGGATACCACCCCATTGGGCCGCAAAACCCGGAAAAACTTTCAACCATCTATTTCTCGCTCGATCCGACTCGCTATGGAGGTCATCATCTTTATGTTCAGTGCCCCGGGAAATGGCAATTATTTGTTGGTGGTAAGCTAATCTTCTCAGGACGTGAATCTGCTCTTTTCAATATGGACAGTCTGTACACGGAATTTGGAAGGCCCCTATTGGTTTCTGTTCATTCGGCAGACGGATTACGGGACGGGCTCACTCAACTCGTATTAAATGGTGGTACCCTTTCCCAGGACACCGCTGAGATCCAATCGCGTCCGCCCACCTTTTTCCGTGATTTTGCTATCATTACCTCCATATTCCTGCTGATTTTTTTCTTGCTCCTGTATCGGACCAATCCTCAACTCACCGTAGACTATTTCTCTTTTACAAAGATATTCTCGGCATCTGAACGAAATGAAATGCAATTGGCATCGCGAATTACATCTAGTGTTAACCTGCTGTTTTATTTGTTTTGTGCTCTTCTTACTGGCTTCCTGCTTTCCGCAATCTTTTATTCTGCCGGGCCCTTTTTTCATGCGGCCCGCCCACTTCAAATTACATCCATTGGCACGGCCTTTTTCGTGTGGGTCAAACTGTCGGTGTTCATTTTTATTCTCCTTGTCGCCAAGCTTCTTATTGTTTTGGTGTTTTCCATCCTGTTCAATTTCAGGGATACAGTAAGCTTTCAGTTTTTTAATTTTTTGCGTTTTGTGTTGTTCACCGGGGCAACCATGGCCGTCTTTAGCCTTCTCTTTTTTACCTTTCGGGTTGAAGCACCGGTGTTTTATGAACGATTAGTCGTCTTGGGCCTTGTCTTGCTGAGTGCAGGGTCAATCGTCGTCCTGGCAAAACTGTTGGGAAAATCACGCTTCTCCTTTTTTCATTTATTTTCCTACCTTTGCATCTCGGAATTTATTCCGCTGGTGATCATAATCAAGATATTCTTTTGAGTTCTGAACCCGACTTGTGCTGATATGACAGATACGCTTGCTCTTGACAGAATGCGGAAAGTAAAAAGCCTCCTTGTCACGCAGGAACCACCATCCGACTCGACGTCACCTTACTATAAGATAGCTGAAAAATATTCGGTTAGGGTAGTATTCCGTCCATTTATCCAGGTGGAGCCCGTAGTAGTGAAGGAGTTTCGCAAGCAGAAGGTGGAAATTCTAAACTACACAGCAGTCATTTTTACAAGCCGAAACGCAGTCGATCATTTCTTCACCTTGTGCAGGGAATTGAAAATTGAAATGCCGCCAGAGATGAAATACTTCTGTATTTCGGAGCAGACATCAAATTACCTTCAGAAATATATTGTGATTCGGAAGCGCAAGATATTCACCGGCTTAAAGGACACACGCGATTTGCTGGAGATCATCAAAAAGCATAAGAATGAGAAGTTCTTGTTTCCGTGCTCAGACATACGGAAAAATGACATTCCAGATTTCTTCCGTGAGAACAATTACCATTTCTGTGAAGCCATCACACACCATACAGTAGCCGCAAACCTTTCTGATTTGAAGGAAGTCTATTACGATATATTGGCTTTCTTTAGTCCGTCTGGTATTCACTCCCTGCTTACCAACTTTCCTGAGTTTAAGCAAAACAATACGCGGATCGCAGCGTTTGGGCCAGCTACCGCCAAGGCGGTTCGCGATGCTGGACTCGTCTTGGATATTGAGGCGCCACTACCAAATGCCCCGTCAATGACGGGAGCACTGGAGCTCTACATTAAAAAGGCAAACCAGCCTAAATAATAGATCCCCATTCTTTCGTTATTTCGCTGGAGTGTCGCTGAAGGCGAAGAGATTAATGATTTATATTTGACAACCTGTTGATGGTTTAATGAAAGAGCTAGCAATCGCTTTATTCGTTCTGGTATCCTGTGAAAGCTGGGCTCAGCAAGACCCCCAGTTTACGCAGTATATGTTTAACAATTTTTATTTCAATCCTGCATTTGCCGGGACCGATGGGGTCACCAAAATCACAGTCGCCCACCGATCTCAATGGTTAGGCTATTCTCCGACATTTGATGATGGAGGCGCGCCAACAACACAGCTAGCAAGTGTTCACACGCCTGTCGCCAAATTGAAAGGTGGTGTGGGAGGGTACTTTGTAAATGATAACCTGGGTCCCATTACTAACATGGAGTTCCAGGGATCCTATGCATACTACCTGCCTATTAAGAACGGCCGACTTAGCCTCGGCATACGTGCCGGAATTGTTTCACAAAAAGTTGACTTTGACAAGTTCAGAGCGATTGACCCCAGCGACCCCCTTCTTGCCAAGAAAGGAACTGAAACTCAGTTCAGGCCTGATTTTGCTTTCGGGGTCGCTTTCAGAAAAGAGAAATACTACTTGGGACTAGGGATTAACCACCTTAACCAAGCGTCTTATGACTTTGGCTTGTCACAGCAAAATCAACTCAAGCAGCACCTGTATTTTACAGGTGCATACTTTTATGATCTGAATTTTGATGTCCGGTTCCAGTTTGTCGGGTTGGTGAAAACTGACCTGGTAAAGACCTCCTTTGACATGGGAGTTCTGGCCTATCTGAAGAACACCATGTGGGGGGGCATCTCCTTCCGTCAATCGGATGCCCTGAGCTTGATTCTTGGCTATGCATTCCTGGAAGACAAGTCCCTAAAGGTGGGATATTCGCTAGACTTCGTAATTAACGACCAGGAGGCAAAAGAGGCTACCTCGCACGAATTCATGGTTTCCTATAGTTTGCCAGTCTCCTCAAGCCGTAAAAAGGTAATCCGAACACCCCGTTTTCGATACTAAATCAAAACATTTTTGGGTTTTTTGAAGATTTTGATGAATTTGGGACTCTATTTTTGGCAAGACAGCGTAATGAAATAAATTTAGGGTCCATTCGTTGGACTGAAGCAGCAAAACGTGGACAAAATTACTTGAATATGGATGTATCGGTGAAATCAAAAAGTCTTGGCTATTTGTCTCTTGCTGCCCTGGCCATCTCTATGGCAGGCTGCGGTTTACTTGGCCTCGGAGGCAAGAAAGGCGGCGGCGATCAGGGTGAGTTAGTGGGTGTGCCAAACCGCGAAGGTTGGGTAATGACTATTCCCTACGGCATGGTTCCCATTCCTGCAGGTACGTTCCATATGGGTCAGGCCGATGAAGATCCCGCCTCAACACAAATTAACTTCAACAAGCAGGTGACGATCGGCCCATTCTTTATGGATGATACCGAGATCACCAATAACGAATACCGACAATTCACGAATTTCTTCCTTGTTGACAACGGTACCATTGAGGGCTTCCCGGCAGTCAGCGCAGAGGAATTCAGGCAGAAATACTACCCGGATACGACAGTTTGGGTACGTGACTTCTCTCACCACATGGGCGACCCGATTCAAGACTACTACTATTGGCACCCTGGTTATGACATCTATCCGGTCGTCGGTATCAATTGGGATGCAGCAGTATTCTTCGGAAAATGGAGGACGGCATACCTGAATGATTTCAGAAAGACCGTAGGCGAATTTCCTATGCCGGAGTTTCGTCTTCCCTCCGAAGCAGAATGGGAATATTCAGCACGTGGTGGTCGGGACATGGCCAAGTATCCTTGGGGTAACCCTTACATCCGGAACTCGAAGGGATGTATGCTCGCCAATTTTAAACCCGGAAGAGGCAATTTTTATGACGATGGGTTCGCTTATACGTCGCCCATTCAGTCTTATTTCCCAAATGACTATGGTCTTTTCGACACCTCAGGAAACGTGTCCGAATGGTGCCTGGACGATTTCAACCCAGCCTCTGTACCTACCGTTTGGGACTTGAACCCTCAATACATCGACCCCCGCACGGATCCAGAAAGCAAGAAGTTTAATGCCAAAGTGCCCCCTAAGAAGGTAATTCGGGGTGGCTCCTGGAAAGATGTAGCGTATTACCTGGAGACAGGCACCCGGACATATGAGTTCAAAGACTCTTCCCGAGCCTACATTGGCTTCCGCTGTGCAATGACACACCTGGGTCGTTCCTCAGGCAGGGAATTTTAATACTGGAAAACTCATACTATCTTTAAAAACAAGTAACAACGAACCTTAAACCTTAAACTTTAAATATCATGGCAAAGAAAAAAGGCGGATTCAGTCAATTGTTCTATGAAACCATTATGCCCAAGATTTACGGAATTGGAGCAGCAGTGGTAATCATTGGAGCACTCTTCAAAATCTTGCACTTACCTGGTGCAAACGAGATGTTGATGATTGGCCTTTCCGTGGAGGCCGGGATCTTCTTCTTTAGTGCATTCGAACCGCAACATAAAGAGATCGATTGGTCTAAGGTTTATCCTGAATTGTCTGAGGACTTCGAAGGACCTACAACGCAGACTGCAACACGGATCAGTAACCGCCCTACCGGCGAGTCTCCACTGTTGAAAATTGACGAGATGCTGAAGACCGCCAAAGTTGACCAGAATCTCCTGGACAACCTGGGTAAGGGATTGACCAACCTGGCTACTTCAGCCACGCAGATGGGCAACCTCTCGAATGCGGCAGTAGCCACAAACGAATACGCAAAGAATGTACAGGCTGCTTCTTCTTCTTTGTCTGAAATGAACAAATCATACGGAACAGCAATGAAGGCGGTATCTGCGATGGCGGATGCGTCAAAAGACACTGGCGAATACCATGCACAAGTTCAGAAAGTTACCAAGAACCTGGCGGCGTTGAATACGATCTATGAAATGGAATTGAAGGATGCGGATTCCCATGTTAAGAACATGAACAAGTTCTACGAAAGCCTTACCGGCGCGATGCAGGGTCTCTCTTCTGTAGGCACCAATACAAGCAAATTCACTTCCGAACTCGGAAAGTTGACAGACAACCTCACTTCATTGAATAATGTGTACGGAAGTATGCTGACGGCAATGAAAGGTTCTGCGAAATAGGACGTTAAGGGTTTAAGGGTTATTTAAAATAAACTGAAATACTATGAGTGGTGGCAAGGAAACCCCGAGGCAAAAGATGATTGGCATGATGTATCTCGTGCTGACCGCCCTATTGGCACTTAACGTCAGCAGTGCGGTACTTGAAAAATTTGCCATATTGAATTCGACTTTACTGGACCTTATTGAAGAGAGCTCAGCAGCTAACGAAAGTAAGTTTCAGGGGATTATGCGATCAACCAGTGACAAGCCTGTAGTTCTTGATGCGAAGGCAAAAGCGCAGCAGCTGAGAGACGCGACAAAATCAACTATGGAGTCGTTGGATAAGTTGAAAGAGGAATTGGCCAAGGACCATTCAGGTAAGCCGATGGTAGGAGGTGAATTGGTTGGCAATACCAACATTGCAGAAGAAAAAATGCTCAATGATAAATCTTCCCTCGCTCCAAATTACGAGAAGTCCCTGGTAGAATATCACAAGAAAATTCAGGAGCTCTCCGGAATGAAATTCCCTAAGTTGGATAAGAAGGCTGTAGATTTCAAGGAGTTGAAGAATGAAAAGGGAGAGGTAGAGCATGGAGACAAGGACTTTATTGAGTTTTCTTTTGAAGGAACTCCTACCATGCCCGCTATCGCAGGCGTTACTCAAATGCAGACGGAGATCCTGGAATATGAGTCATTGGCTCTGGATTCGCTGAATAGCATTGCAGAAGGCGTGAACTTTAAATTTGACAAGGTGGTACCAATGGTAATCGGACCGTCTGTAGTTGCAGCAGGAGCAAAATTTACCGGACAATTGTTTATGGCCGGCGCGGCTTCGGGTGTTAGCCCGGAAATGTTCAGAAATGGAGCCCCTCTTGTAGTATCTACGGATCCTGCGACGAGCATTAAGATGGCGAAGATTGAATTCTCTGCGACCGCATCAAATTATGACGCCAATGGCCAGTCGAAGCAGTCTTTTTCTACTGAAATTCGTGTTGCAGGCAAAGATCCGCTGCCGGGAAAATTTGAATACATCGTTATCAGGCCAACCATTCGGATCACCAATGGTAACGCACCCAGCCTCTATATGAATTGCGGTAACTTCATAAATGTGGAAGTTCCAGCTTTGGGCGCAAGCTATAACCCGACCTTCAGTGTAAAAGGCGGAACGATTGAGAAAGGCGACAAGATTGGCCGAGTAACGATCATACCGAAAGAGAGAAAACTTTTCCTTACTGTATCCAATGCGGGTGCCGCAATCGGAACAGAGCCATTTGATGTAAAACCCATTCCGAAACCCCACTACGTAGCCAGGGAAAACAGCGGAAAGGAAATTGACTTGAAAAATGGCGTGAAAGGTTCTGGCCTGAGCGGACTTAGAATAAATGCCGACGCTGAGGAGAATTTTAAGGCAGAGGTTCCTAAGGATGCCGTTTACCGGATCCGGACGATGGAAGTGATATTGGCGCGCGGTACGGCCCGAGTGGATCAGTTCAATGCCACCTCCGAGAACCTTGACTTAAACCGATGGAAGTCCCAATTCCGCCCCGGAGACCGCATTATTATTGACATTAAAACCGTAACACGCAATACATTCACCGGTGAGCAAGAACCCATTACGGTAACGTCGGGTACTATTAATATTCCTATTCAATAAACAGATAGATATGTTCAGGAGGATTTTCTTGGTTTGGTTGGCTTTAGCTTTAGCATCACCGATTTTGTTTGCACAAGAGGAGGAGGGGCAGATAAACCCGAACTCACTGCTCAATATTCCAAAATATGAGCAATTGTACAAAGTTCGTGTTTGGAGAGTTATTGACCTTCGCGAAAAGCAGAATAAGGGATTCTTTGCCCGGGGTAATGAATTAACCAAGCTTCTGCTATCGGCAATCAATTCTGGAGAGTTAGCTGATATTTATCGGCAGGATTCATGCACGACAAAGTATTCAAAAGAGGAGTTCGCCGGGCTCATGGTAACACAACAGGGTGAAACATTTCCAAAGTGGGAGCCGGCTACCGACTACTATCAAGGCGACCCCGTAGTTTTCAATGGGAAGAATTATGAGGCTGCGGTTAATAGCAAAGGAAAGAACCCGTCGACCTCACCGAATGAATGGGAAGCAACAACTAGGGGCCAGGCTGTGCTTTATACGCCAGGAGAGATTTACAGAATTATGCTACAAGAGGATGTGATCTTTGATAAGCGTCGTTCCAGGCTTTATTATGATATGTTGGCGATGCAATTTCAAGCCTATGACCAGAATACGGGCACATTCAAGTCCTTGGGTTGGTTCAAGTACAAGGACCTGGAGAAGATGTTTAGGAATCACACAAAGGATGCAATCTGGTTCAACCGCTACAATACAGCAGAAAACAAGAATTACGCAGATGCGTTCTTGTTGAGGTTGTTTCGGGGTGCAATAGATATGGTAGAAAATCCGGATAATGATCGTATTTCTGACACGTATACAGCGAATGGAAGGCCCTATAAAGAGGCCGTTTGGGCTATGGAATGGGAAGAGATGAAGATGATGGAGAAGGAGCATAATCTCTGGGAATACTAGTTCCGCAGTGAAACAGAAAAAAGGGAGGGCTATCAGCTCTCCCTTTTTTGTTGCCATGCTATTATTTTTTCGGCTTTCGATTTACCAACCGCTTCCTCCAACTCGATTGCACTAGCCGCTTTTATTTTCTTCAACGATTTAAACCGAGACAGGAGCGTATCCGTTGCTGATTTTCCTATACCCGAGATTCTTTCAAGTTCTGTGAATATGGTGGATTGGCTCCGCTTCTTTCTGTGGAAGGCGATGGCGAACCGATGTGCCTCATCACGGACATGCTGAATAAGAAGGAGCCCTTGTGATTTCTTGTTTAAGTGGAGGGGTACAGGATCCGCCGGATGGTATATCTCTTCTAATTTCTTAGCGATGCCGATGATAGGAATCTTGCCATATAGGCCCAGTTCCCGCAAAGCGTCCGTAGCGCTGCTGAGTTGGCCCTTTCCGCCGTCGACAATGATGAGATCGGGATACGCTGCGGATTCGATCTGGAGCCTGTGATAACGCCTGCTCACGATTTCACGCATAGAGGCAAAATCGTCAGGGCCCTGAACTGTCTTTATGTTAAAATGCCTGTAGCCTGCCTTGTGCGGCTTGCCATCTACGAATCGGACCATGGATGCTACCGGGTTGCTTCCGTGCAGGTTGGAATTATCAAAGCATTCGATAATTCGAGGCAGTTGTGGGAGTTGAAGGCCTTGCTGCAATGATTCAAGAGATTCCTGCTGTCTGCTCTTAGCCCCTTCGCGAGCCGCTTCTTTCCGTGCCTTTTGATAGAGTGCATTCTTCAAAGAGAGGTCAATGAGTCTTTTCTTATCACCGATTTGCGGCACGCTGTTTTCAAATGTGTTCGCAGTAAGGAGCAGGGGGATATTACTATACACGTCCATACTATCGCTTCTTAAATCTGATCGGACTTGATGAATAACTGATGTCAATATTTCGTCGTCAGGTTCGTCAAGTTTCTTGCTTACTTCAAGATTGCGCGAGTAGATGATGGCGCCTTCCTTCACCTGCATGAAGTTGATGAATGCCGTTTGTGGAGTGCTGAGAATGGTAATAACGTCAATATCGGTTAGCCTCCGATTGACAACTGACGATTTGGCCTGAAACTTTTCTAGCAACTCAAGTTTGTGTTTGTATTGGGCTGCGCGTTCAAATTGAAGTGATTCCGAATGCTCGCGCATGTGATCTGAGAAGTATACTTCTACCTGGCTGAGATTTCCTTTCAATATGTGCCTAGCCTGGGCAATTTCATCTAAATAGGCGACCTCTTCCTGCAGACCCACACAGGGACCTTTACAGTTGCCCAGATGAAACTCGAGGCAGACCTTGAACTTGCCTTTTGCAATGTTGGCTGCCGATAGTTGATATGTGCAGGTGCGGATGGAATAGAGTTTTCGGACAAGTTCCAGGACACTTTTCATGGAGAGCACACTGCTATATGGGCCGAAGTATTCTCCTTGATCGGGTATGTACTTGCGGGTATAGATGATCCGTGGAAATCTTTCTTTTAAAATGCACAGGTAAGGAAACGTTTTGTCGTCCTTTAAGAGAATATTATACTTCGGTTGATTTTCCTTAATGAAATTATTTTCGAGGAGTAGCGCATCAAACTCCGTATTCGCCAACGTGAATTCCATGTTGCAAATTTCGGAGACTAGTTTTTCCGTTTTGCGACTGTAAACGGATTGCTTTGTGAAGTAGCTGGTGACACGCTTCCTGAGGCTTTTCGCCTTGCCTACATAAATGAGTATGTGGTCCTTGTTGTAGAACCTATAGATCCCCGGTGAGTCTGGTAGGGCGCCTGCTTTTTCTTTGAGCGCATGAGTCATGCGTTCAATTGTTAATTGCCCACGGTTTTTCGTCTATTTTTATTGAGTCGGGCTGCAGGTGTTTTGCGCAGTCCAGGGATATGTCCAGCCCGGTTTTGGGCAATCTGAACTTGCCTTTGGTGATTCCGCTAGTAGGATCCAGATACACCTTCGTCATGTACTTGTCCCAGATTGGTCTGGCGGTCTTGGAGCCTTGACCAAATAACCAGGATGGAAAATGAATGGCTCTCTCGTCGCCGCCCACCCATACGCCCGTAACCAAGTCATGGGTGACGCCCACATACCAACCATCGGATGCGTTGTTGGTCGTTCCGGTCTTTCCGCCAATCTCATTGTCGGTTTTCAATTCGCGACTCAATCCGCCGGAAGTTCCGCCTGTTTCTTCAATTCCGCCCATCAACATATAGATCATCTTATATGCAGTTTGATCATTGATTGCCTGCTTGGTATTTGGGACGAAATTTTCAATTACGTTTCCATTTTTGTCTTCGATCCGCGTGATGTAGAACGGTTTGGTATGAATACCATTGTTGACAAACGTGCTGTAGGCACCCACCATTTCGTAGAGGGAGACATCGCTAACGCCAAGGCAAAGCGAAGGGACTGGGTCGAGTTTGCTTTCAATGCCGACGCGGTTAGCAAACTCTACCACATTTTCTTCGCCAAGGGACTTCATCATTTGAGCAGTGATCGAATTCACTGACCTGGCCATAGCCTGTCTAATAGTCATCTTTTCTCCCGTTCCGCGCTTGCCATCAGAATTGGGAGGGTACCAGACTGTGCCGGAGACCTGGAAACTAGGCGCGATATCCTCCAAAACATAACAAGGCGAATAGCCGGATTCCATGGCCAAGCCGTAAACAAAGGGCTTGAATGTAGATCCGGGCTGGCGTTTTCCCTGCTTCACGTGGTCGTATTTAAAATACTTATAATTGAATCCCCCTACCCAAGCCTTGATATGACCAGTCTTGGGATCCATCGACATCATCCCGGACTGCAGAAAACGTTTGTAATAGGCGAGGGAATCCATGGAACTGAATAGCGTATCTCTTTCTCCATTCCAGGCAAAAATGGTCATTGGTTTTTTGAGTGTGAGCATGATTCGGACGGAGTCTGATTTTTCTCCGTACCTGGCCACCAGATTCTTGTAGGAATCAGTCTGCTTAATGCGCAACCTCAGGAATCCGGGTATTTCTTGACGGTTGTCGTCTACCCACGGATTTCGCCCTTCCCACTGATTGGTAAATTCCGTTTGTAGAGTTTTCATGTGTTCTTGCATGGCATCTTCAGCATATTTCTGAAGTCGACTGTCGATTGTTGTGTAGATTTTCAACCCTGAATTCCATAAGTCAATGCCGCGTTCAGCGCAAAATTGCATGAGATAGGAACTGATCACGGTCCGGAAATGAGTGGCGAGACCTTCGTTTTGATTTTGAATCTTAAACTTCAACCCAAGTTCAAGTGCAGCTACCGAATCATATTGTTGACGTGTGGTAAGGTGAAACTTGCTGCGGTGCAACTTATATAGCACTTCATTGCGTTTTATCAGGGCATTCCCCGGCCGCAGTACCGGGTTATAGAAGTCTGGAGCCTGGAGCATCCCAACAAGAAGGGCAGATTCCTGAAGATTCAGGCTGTCGGGAGGCTTGCTGAAGTACGTTTCAGAAGCAACTTTAATACCGTATGAGTTGCTGCTGAATTCAGCGGTATTTAAATACATCGCAATGATTTCCTCCTTGGTGAAGTTTCGCTCCAGGTTTACTGCGATAATCCACTCTTTGGTTTTTTGTACGATTCGCTTTGGATATCGACCCAACTTGGCCACGAGTCCGTCAAGTCCCCGATCCCTGTTTCGAGTGTATAGGTTTTTGGCCAATTGTTGAGTGATGGTGCTCCCACCGCCAGATGGCTGGAGGGTGAAAAGACCCCATGCTACACGCAGGTATGCAGGGAAATCAAGTCCGGAATGTTCATAGAAGCGGTGATCTTCAGACAAGACCAACGTATTCACGAGTTCATCCGAAAGCTCATCAAAGGTTACCTGGCTACGATTAAATCGGAAATAGCGGCCCAAGGAAATGCCATCGGCCGAGATTAGTTCTGAGGAGAGGTCATTTTCTGGATTTTCCACTTCAGCCAAGCTGGGCATACCGCCGAAGAGGCCAGCGAGGTCGATGCTTACGGTATACACATACAGGGGAAGGCCGAGAGCGATGGAGAGAAATGCGATCCAGATATAGCGAATCGCTTTGCGGTACCAAGGCCTCTTGCTCCCGAGGAGTTTGCCGATCTTATTTTTTATAGTATCGATCAAAGAAACTGAGGTACTCATCGAGGGCTTTGTTGCGGTAGAAGATATTGAAATTATCCTTTGTTATAACAAAGTTATCGAAATTTAGCGTGGAAAAGGGCTTTTCAGCGGCAAGCTGCGTTTTGAACAGCTGGACATAATCAAGGGCCTCTGTTCGCCCGGGCAAGTCACCCACAAATGTCATGGCATAGTGGTCATTAAAAATCAGATTTGTAGCAACCAATTTGAGCGCCTTGAAGGATGCTGTGCTTAGCTGGTCAAGTCGTTTGGATATTTCAGTGCTTGCCTGGTCCTGAATTCGGTGGACAATGACGAAGTAGTGGGGCTCTTCAAAGGAGGTGATGAAACGGATGCCCATAGCCCGTTCTGATTTCTCCAGAAAGGTCTTCGAACTCGCAAGGAGGACCCCTGCATACGCATTGAGCCTGTTGTCAGGGTATTGCTTTATGAATTCCCCCAGCTCATACTGATAGCGTGTAACGTCTTCTGTCTTTCCAGTAATAAGAATTTGAAGTAGCTCCAGTTGCGGTGTGAATTGTGTTTCTCCAATTTCTTTGGCCTGCTTAATCTTCTCCTGGGCTCCGCGCAGGTTATTTCGTTGGAAGTCAGCATAAGCCAATTTGTAAATTAGTTTCTGTTTTTCCTGCGCCACATTGGTTTCCTTCAGATAGTCTGGGTTAAGCAGAATTCTCGTAAAAGTCGAAGCTGGGAATTCATTCATGAGTTGCTGGGCTAAGACCGTTGCTACTGAATCACCTTTTTCCTTATGAATGAGGTACAATTTGTAAAGCACTTCGGGCTTGTATTCGGAAGCGGAGAACCGGTTCAAAAGTTGTCTATACGAGCGTTCCGCATTGTCTTTTTCTTCAAGCTGAAAGTAGTACAGATCACCAAGTCTAAAATAGGCTTCCTCTATTTTAGACAGGGCGAGTGCCTTCTCTTCTGCCGTTTGAGGCAAAGCGGCGAAGAGTTCGTTAAATGCAGCGTCCGGAGAACTTGCTGCAGTTGCCTCCTCCTTTGGTTTGCCCGCTGCTTCCAGATTCGCAGAAGTTCCAGCGATGGCATTGGACGCAATGCTAGCGGATTTTGCTGATCTCCGCCAATTGTCTTCGAGTGAGATATTGCCCCAGATACGTTTGAACTCTCCCTGACCAGTGGAGACGGCCGAGAGGTTTCCAAAGTACCAGTCCGTTGTGCTGGTTGATTCCGTCTGAAAGAATGAGTTACCTGACCCTGAATTGTTTCCTGTATCAGTACGTCTCTTCTTTTTCTTCTTCCCATCATCCTTAGCAACTCGGCTCGCCAGCACCGAATCAATTCGAGAACGAAGTGTGGCCGTATCCAGGAGGGCAAGCGTCAAGAGACTGTCTTGCCATTGTATAGTTTCTGTGTAGGTAACAAAGTCACCAAGCACCTTTTGGCGTTTGCTGATGACATCCAAGCCCACCGTTTCGCTGGGAAGAGAAGCAACCGCGCTGTCGTAATATGACTTTGCTAGCGAAAATTTCCGGAGGGAGTCAAAATAGATTTCCCCGATTCGAAGAAAGGCATTGCCTTGAATCCTCCGATTTTTTCCAGCGTGTGCGGACTGTTTGTATTCTGAGATTGCCGGTTCAAGGTGGTTTTGTTTGCGCTCAAACTCGCCCAGCTCATAGTAAATTTTATCTTTGAACTCTTCATTCTTGGTGTCAGAGAGCATTTTTTCAAACTGTTTTCGAATTGTGCGCAAACTTTTTGCATCATCGAGCTGGGCCACCTGAGCCATATTCAGACGTGCATAAAAATCAATCTCGTAATCTGGATTTGTATTCAAACATTTTCGATAGTAGCCGTAGGCCTCTGACTTGAAGCCGATTTGCTGGTACACCTGACCAATGATGAAGTATATTCTACCCTTTCGATCGCTTCGTGTGAGGAGGCTATCAGCTGATGCGAGATTGCGAACCATGTTGTCGTAATCGGTCCGCAGCTGGTAGTAGTACGCTTTTTCAAGGAAGAAATCCTTGCTATTCGTCTTACTTAACTTTTCCTTTTCGAGAAATTGGAAGGCCTCTTCGGCTCTCAGGTAGTCAGCTTGTTCAGTGAATGTTCGGATGAGGTAAATGATTGCGCGATGACGAGCATTTGGGTCGAGACCTTTGGTGTTGACATATTTGAATGTTTGAATCGCGTTCTGAAAATCACAGTCGTACAAGCGTGCGAGGCCAACGAGCAAGTAATTGTCATCTAGCCACCGGCTATTTGGATGTCGCTGAATCGACAGAGACGCCATCTTGATAACCTCTTCAGTGTCTTTCCTGTAGGTGCTGGCAAGTGCGGTATCCAATTTTGGAAAGAGCCGGAGAATCTGGTTTGGATCGTCGTCAAGGTTCTTGGTGATCGTCGTTTGAATTTCTAGCACCTTTTCCTTGGCATAATAATACCCATTGAAGTGTGCCGTTGTGTTATGATAGATGTCGCTGGTGACGGTATTTTGATTGGGAGAGCATCGCCAACTTAGGCCGCAAACAGCTCCCGCGATTAATCCAAAGACGATCCACCTTAGGCCCCTCATGCACTAGTTTGATTTACAAACGTAAAAAACAGGTATTCAATATTATAGTCCGCCAGAATATCTAATTTTGGGACAATTTAGGACTTTGAAACCCAAAAAAACCATAACAGAGCGGTTTAGCACCAAGTATCAGTTGGTGATCCGGAAGGAAGAGAACCTGGAGGAAAAGTCGACATTCGGCTTTACCTACGCGAAGGTTCTGGTGTTGGCATCAATCATCTTTATGGCCCTGTTCGCAGGAAGCCTCTATTTGTCGCAGACCCTCCTTGCTCGGTGGTTTGATCCTCGCTATGCGCAGCGGGAGATGGCGAAGAAACTTTACCAACTGCAACTTCGTGTCGACTCACTCGCAAACGAGGAAGAACATAAGGATGAGTTTATTCAAAATTTTAAGCGCGTACTGAATGGAGACACCACAAACAGTTTTGTTGATGCACCTTCCGCGCTAAAGGAGCAGACCAAGCCGATTAAGCCTGTCAGTACGGCCAAGTTGGCGCCTAGTGATTCTCAGTTTCGCAAAGATTTTGAGCAGTCAGAGCTTTCGCTCATTTCGCTGACCAGCAGTAAATACAACGAACTGAGCGAGACATTTTTTTTCACACCGATTACGGGGTTTATTTCAGATCATTATGATGTTAAGAAGGCGCACTATGGCGTGGACATTGTGACCAAAACAAATGAGCCCGTTAAGTGCATTGCCGATGGAACAGTAGTGATGGCTTCGTGGACTCAGGATGCGGGGTATGTGATTGCTATTCAGCACCGGGGCAACCTGATTTCTGTATACAAGCACAATGCGGAACTATTGAAAAAAGTTGGTAGTTTTGTGAACGCTGGTGAGATTATATCTATTGTTGGCAATAGCGGTGAAATGACCAATGGACCCCACCTCCATTTTGAGTTATGGTACAATGGTAATTCACTGAATCCAGAAGAGTTTGTAACGTTCTAACCATAGCACTATGTTTACGACAAAGGAAGAGAAGAAGGCTGCTGACGAGATCACTAATTCAAGTAACGTTATCGGAAAGGGTACCGTGCTGGAAGGGAA
>JANNAZ010000032.1:0-4812 GCA_031384895.1 Cyclobacteriaceae bacterium
CACCACCTCCTGGCATGCGCCTATCAGTCGAGCCGGAATTCATCTGATGCTACATTACATGCCGCCACTGAATTGGCCACCTCCCTCGGGGCCCGGTTCTATTCCTGGTCTATCGAGTCAGAGTCTGACAGTTATAAAACAAAAATCGAGGGAGTGATCGGAAGGCCGCTAACCTGGGAGCAGGATGACATCGCACTTCAGAACATCCAGGCACGTTCGCGGTCACCGATAATATGGATGCTGGCCAACGTGACACGGTGCATTCTTCTAACTACCTCCAACCGCAGCGAGGGTGATGTTGGTTATGCAACTATGGATGGCGATACAAGCGGGAGCCTGGCTCCTCTTGCCGGTGTCGACAAGCCATTTATCCTTCAATGGTTAACGTGGGCCGAATCGCACTTAAGTCATACAGGCCTTCATGCCGTTAATCAATTGACGCCAACGGCCGAACTACGGCCTGTTGAACGATCGCAGACCGATGAATCGGACCTGATGCCTTACAACGTGTTGGTTTCCATTGAACAGCTTGCCATTCAACAGCGCAAGGCACCGGCAGAGGTTTACCACACACTCAAGGGCCTTCATGACCCCGCATCCCTTAAGGCATGGATTCAGAAATTCTTCCGGCTCTGGTCGGCCAACCAATGGAAACGTGAACGAGTTGCCCCCTCATTTCACTTCGACGATTTTAATGTGGACCCACGGAGCTGGTGCCGATTTCCGATTCTCTCTGGGGGGTTTGAGGAAGAACTAGCAGACCTCGAACAACTTTAGTCGCCATAGGTAGCCCTTGCCAAAGGCATTTTTCATCTATATTTGCACCCGATAAAAATCCTGTTGACGAATGAATCCATTAAACTTTATCGTCTGGAGCGGTAGCCCAGAACTTTTCTCCATTGATTCACCCATTGGTGTACTTTCTTTGCGCTGGTACGGGATCCTTTTTGCCTTGGGATTCCTGATTAGCCAACAACTATTGTACTACATCCACCGGAAAGAGGGGAAACCCGAAGCCGATGTGGAGACACTAACTATTTACATGATTATTGCCACCATAATCGGTGCACGGCTCGGCCATGTGATCTTTTATCAGCCAGAAATTATCTGGCAAGACCCAATTGGCATTTTTCTCCCATTTGAGTTTAAACCTGAATTCCGGTTTACCGGACTGCAAGGGCTTGCCAGCCATGGCGGGGCCATCGGTATTCTCTTTGCGCTCTGGCTTTATTCCAGGAAAAAGAAAGCCAATCAAAATTACATGCAGGTTCTTGATCGCATTGTCATTCTCGTTGCTCTTACTGCGTCCCTAATCCGCGTCGGAAACTATTTCAACTCGGAAATCTTGGGCAAACCGACATCCTTCCCAACGGGGATTGTCTTTGCCAGTCAGGCGAAGAATACACTTCTGGGTGATCGCACGAGAACTTCTAACCCAATTGAAGCGGTTACCATCAAAGGTAATCCCAATGCGCTCGACACGATCCCCGGGAAAATGCCGATTCAAATAATGATGTTGTTTAGGCCGGGATTGCCCGAGGAACAGGCGCAGTACTTTATCAACAGCGAAATCCAGGAGCGGCTGTTCTATTCCCCGGAATCCGTACAATCTCCCACCGGACTGGGATTGAACTTCAAAACCATTCGCGATCCGCAGAACAACCAGGTAATGTCCCGCATTGACATCAACGGCATTCGACGCCACCCGGCACAACTCTACGAATCCTTTTCGTGCGCCTTACTTTTTGTACTCCTGTTCGCCATCTGGAACAAATACAAAATCAATCTTCCGGAAGGCCGAATCTTCGGCCTTTTCATGATTATTCTCTGGGGCCTGCGCTTTGCATATGAATTCCTGAAAGAGAATCAGGTTTCCTTTGAGAACAATTTGCCCATTAACATGGGGCAAATCCTGAGTATCCCGTTGATCCTCGTTGGGATCGTTATTCTGGTCAGATCATACCAGAAACCCAAGCCAACCACCTGATCAATTGGGCCCAGCGACTTGTTTTTGTAACACGACATTTCAATATGAATTTGCATGCTGGCCTGGCTAGTTGGAATTCTTTTGGTGGCAAATGCAGACCTGGAGGTACTCTATCCCCAGGATACAGTTCTATCGGTTCAATCAGAAGCCCCAACGGATTCCATTGACAACCGGGTTCTGCATGTCGACCGGGTTCTGATTATTGGCAATAAGGTCACACGCCAGCGGATTATCGAACGTGAGCTTTCACTCAAACCTGGCGACACCATCAGTGGCAGGACCCTGTCAGCCACTTTGATGTGGGACCAGAACAAACTTTACAACCTTCGGCTATTCAATACCGTTTCCGTCCGTGCGCTGACCCAACCGAATAACCACATCGATTTGTTGGTGGAGGTTACCGAGCGGTGGTACATCTTTCCGGTTCCCATCTTTGAGCTTTCGGACCGAAACTTTAATGAATGGTGGAACAACTACAACCATGACCTCACCCGCATCAATTACGGTGTACGGGTTTACAAGAATAATTTCCGTGGCCGGAATGAATCACTGCGATTTACAGCCCAATTCGGATTTTACCGGAAGTTCGATTTGCAATATCGGATCCCCAATCTGGGCAGGAACCAAAAACATGGGCTCACCTTCAGTTTTGATTTCGGCGCTCCGCGAAACCTGGCTTACCAGACAGTTGACCACCGGCTGGAATTTCTCCGTAAGGATGAGGTAGTACGCGAGGCGCTGGGGGGCAGCATTACCTATACGTACCGAAAAACATTCTTTGAAACACATTCCTTCACATACAATTATCGTTCGTCGACCGTGGTTGACACGGTGCTCCAACTAAATCCGATATACTTCAGCGGAAACAAGGGGTCCCAGCGCTTTTCGCTGGTGTCCTACTATTTTGTTTCCGAACATCGCGATGTCGTGATGTATCCGCTCAAGGGATACCAATTCACTGGATTTATTAGCAAGAGCGGAATTTTTCCTAACGAAGACGTCAATCAGCTTGAAGTAAATCTGACATATGCTTTCCATATACCGGTAGGTAAGTCTTACAATTTTTCCAATTTCACCTCAGTCTTCTGGAGTACGCCGAAGAATCAACCCTATTCCATCTTTGATGCCCTGGGGTATCGAAACCTGGTTATCCGGGGGTTTGAGAACTACGTTGTGGAGGGACCTACCTTTGCGCTTAACAAAACAACATTCAAGAAGAAAATATTCGGACGAAGCTGGACTCTTGGAAAGATGCCCCTGGAACAATTCAACTATTTCCCCCTCGCCATCTATATAAAGGCCTTCGCTGACTTCGGCTATGTGCAAAACTATTCCTACTACGAGGAAAAAGCATTGAACACACGACTGTCTAACCGAATGCTGTTGGGGGCGGGAGCAGGAGTCGACCTTGTTACCGTATATGACCTGGTCTTTCGGATAGAATATACGTTTACTCAGGATCAACAAGGGGGATTCTTCCTCAACGCCAGAAAGGAATTTTAGTCGAGGTCATATTTCCATACGTTACGCTGCCCCCGCTTCGTAAACTTGTACCAGGTGCCTACCCGATTCCCCTCGTGGTACGTTCCTTCGAATCGAATTTTACCACGCTCGTCATAGAATCTCCACACACTATCTTCCTTCCCCATCGTATAATAGCCAGATTCAACTAAGACGCCCGTTTCTAAATACACCTTAGTCTCCCCTTCCGGAAATCCATGCGCGTATTGTACCTCTCGCTCCAACTGACCTGAAGGAAAATAGTACCGCCATACTCCATCGTAGCGGCTGTCTCGATATTTTCCTTTCCGCTCTATCCTTCCACCCGGATAAAAGTAGGATGCTGAATCCTGCAATGCGCCGTTAACCCAACCTTCTTTTCCCAACAATTCGCCTTTGGGAAAGTAGTACTTCACCTCGCCGTCCAACTTGCCTGACGCATAGTGTTCGATGGCGGTAACCACTCCGCTTGGATAGTAGTACGTCCATAACCCCTCTTTGACCCCCCGGAAAACAAGACCTTTTCCCCGCATCATACCTCCGGGGTAATAATCGACTGTGTCTTTTGGCTGTGCCCGTGAGGCTAAAGCCAAGATGCTACAGACGATCAGGAAAACATACCGCATAATGACTCTGGCCACATTGAACCTTACCGTAAACTTAATCGCAAATCGGCCCTTATGCATATTCTGATTTCTGGTTTCATTCTGATTAGCACGCTGAGCTGCCTGGCGCAAAGCATCGGGACCCGCATCGGAGCCAGACATGCCGGAATGGGCTATGCAAGTTTCACGCTTTATGACGAGGCGGCCCTATTTAACAATGTTGGCGCCATGGCCCGTATGGAAACTCCATCCGCTTTCTTCTGCTATGAAGTTGCAGCAGATCTCCCTGGCGCCAACCGTACTGCGGCAGCCCTTTCTGTGCCGACAAGAATAGGAACAGTCGCTTTCGGTGCCTTCCGCTTCGGCAACGATGTTTATAGTGAACAATTTCTTAGCACCGGATTCAGTCACCGACTCGGTGCAACATCGTTGGGGGCTAAGTTAAACTTCGTCCAATATCTTGCGAATGGCTTTGAAACGCGAACAACACTGACCGTCGATTTTGGCGGGTTGACTCAGCTCACCCCGGAGGTATCCGTCGGCGCCGGGATATTCAATGTCACACAATCTAGTATCGTGGACGATGAGGTACTGCCAGTCATACTTGTTGCAGCTGTGGGCTACCAACCTGACAATCGGATACACCTCATTGCCGAAGTCGAAAAACAGTTGGGCTCCCCCCTTCGCATCAAGGGCAGCATGGAATATGATGTTGCCGGC
>JANNAZ010000144.1:0-11931 GCA_031384895.1 Cyclobacteriaceae bacterium
ACCGGAGCCGATACCCGAACCAGCACTCCAGGACCACGAGCCGGTACTCACATTGGGCAATTGCAGGGAATGTGGCCCCGAAGTAAGAGCCAACCAAAGACCGGTTCTTGTATCCGCCCCTGCTATAGAAACTGAGCAGGAATCATTGAGGTAGATTTCAGTGGGTATATAGACCGCGTTGCTGACTACTAACTTGGATTTGTTTCTAAAATTCCCCAGTAACCAACTCGACTCGTTATCCAATTTCGCCCCATCGACGATCATTGAAGAATTGTCGAAGGCATCGTATGACATGTAGATGCTTCCCTTTTCTGCCGCAGTGGCCGTTTGCGTTCTAATACCAATGTTCTCAAGTTTGATAGTACTGTTGTCCGTAGTCTTAATTGTGTACTGCGAACTGTACGCATTGGCTATGATAAACCCATCATTCATCAATTGCTTATTGCCGCGTACGACCAATTGCCCTTCCTCCTCCAACAACACATTGCCTTTTACTACAAAGGTATTTTCAGGAGCGGAAGTAAAGTCAATGGTCAAGACAGCATTGCCCTTCACCGTCAGATCGCCAACGGTCATAGAACTCAGGATGATCCTGTTTGCCCTAACAACCAAATCACCTCCCTCCTCAATGGGTGATGGCGTTTCGTTGCTGCAGCAAGTGAAATTCAAGAACACCACAACCTGAAATAAGACCAAAATTGGAGCTGATCTCATAGACGATGTTTTCCAATATGACACAAGAAGCAACTACGATGTTGCACAGTTCACGTTTAAGTTACTCGAAAACAAGGCTGCCTGCCTTTACGCTTTGTCAATGGCCAATATGGTGTTTAATAACACATTAGCTCCGTTGGTCATGTCCTCGGCTTTCGTAAACTCATTGGGCGAGTGACTTATGCCTCCCACACTCGGCACAAAGATCATGGCCATGGGCGCAATCAGCGACATATTTTGTGAATCGTGAATGGCTCCACTTTGCATAAACTTGGTGGTGAACCCTAACCCTTTGGCAGATGTGTTGATTTTCTCCTGAAGCAGGTTGTTGGATAGGGCTGGCTTGATAACAAACTGCAGTTGAAAACTGATCTTTGTTATAGAATCAGCAGCAATCGCATCGGCCCGCTTCTGCACCGCTGCAAACAACATCTCCACCTTCTCCATTGACAAATCCCGAATCTCCAGGCTCATGACAACCTGGCCTGGAATGACATTGCTGGCTCCGGGGAAGGATGAAATCTTGCCAACCGTTCCCACCTGCTTTCCCTGCACGCTATTAATCACTTCGTTCACGGCAACCACTAACCTCGAAGCGGCGAGCAATGCGTCCTTCCGTATGTTCATTGGGGTAGCGCCTGCATGGTTCGCAAAGCCTTCAATGGTTACATTCCAGTCCATCATCCCCACAATACCTTCCACGATACCAATCTGAATGTTTTCATTCTCCAAAATTCCGCCTTGCTCGATATGCAATTCCACAAACGCATGGAGGTCTCCCCTCTTTCTGACGCAGGATTGAATGTTGTCCGGATTGCCACCAATTGCTCTGGTTCCTTCTGCCAGGGTTAACCCGCTTTGGCTCATTTTTTTTAGTCCTTCATCAGTAAGTAAACCAGCCAGTGCTTTACTTCCCACTGTTCCGCCTTCTTCGTTGCCAAAGATGATTACTTCCAACGGATGGTCGGTCACTACCTTATTCTCACTAAGCGTCTCAATTATTTCCAGGGCACTGATCGAACCCAAAGTTCCATCATAGTTACCGCCATCGGGCACCATATCAATATGTGAACCGAAGGCGATGGGTTTAAGTGATTGATTTTTCCCTTTTCGTTTGCCGATGATATTGCCGCCTGCGTCAATACTTACGTCGAGTCCTGCTTGCTTCATCAGCTCCATAAACCAGGCCCGTCCCTCAATGTCGCCTTTCGTATAGGCAACGCGATAGCCATGTCCCTTTTCGTCTCTGCCGAATTGGGATAGTCCCACAATGCGGCTTTCAATACGCTGTCCATTCACCTTAAGCGCCTTGGCCCCGGCAATACTCCTGCCGTTCCACTGAATAGTACCAAGAAAACTAAGGCTCAATGCCGTTAATGACGACTTCTTAACAAAGGTTCTTCGCTGCATCGGATTGGGATTTGATGGTTATAATCACTTGCTGTTGAATGGTCCGACGTTCGGGATCCGTCACCGCGGTCAACTTGAAACCTCCTTGTCCTTGGTATCCCTGGATTTTTTTGTTTCAGCGAGGAATGATCGAAGGAGAATCGCTCCGGTGATAACAATAAACGGAGTTCTATTGTCACTCGTCCATAATAGAATTGCTCCCGCTAACCATAACAGGAACAATAGCATAAATTTAACTTTTACAGGCATATTCATCTTCGATAGATCTTTCCGGGAATCATGTCCCACTTCCTCCGGAGCCATAAGATCAATTCCCTGGCTACTTCACCAACTTTCCATCGCGGTTAAACATCGTGAGAAACACCTCACCAATCGAGCTCCGCGTTTTGATTGAAACCTCAGATGACTCCATGGAAAAGATCATCTCCGTGGGCACCTGATCGAAGTCAACATCAACACTCCAGGCAAGGCCCTCCACCTTGTAAATCTTGGTCAGCGTTGCCTTGTACTTATCCTTGAACTTCGCCTCCTGGAACGTGAGTATGAAATACACCATCCCTTGGGCATCTTGTGTTGTTAACCCTTTCGTCACAGAAATGTATCGTTTCTTAAATGCGTCTTTGTTTACCGGATACACGGCTTTAATGCCTGCCTTCCTAGACGGTGTAATCGAGTAAAAATATCCGACTCCAACAGAATCAGTAAAAGAAAGCCCGGAAGTAAATTTTTCCTCCTGGAGCGTAAGCGGCCGGAAGCGGCTGGTGACGGACACTTCGTTAAAGAGAGGAATAGAATCTGCGCCGTCTACAATCCACCTAAGGGACTCGGTCTTCCTTTTTACGACGGATTCCCTGTGAATAATTTCGCGCAGGGCTAACTCCTTTGTACTCCGCACAAGCGTCTTCAGATAGACAGGGCTGCCATAGGCCGTATTCACAAAATGCTGGTAATTTGCCGATTCCTCTTCCATGTTCCGTTCAATGAGGAAAGAGGCAATGCTATCAAGTGCCTTCGCATACGCCATCTCCTTACGGAGACCGTTGAGTTGAAGGTGAAGGTTTGCGGAATCGCGCAAGTGACGATCTTCCACAACCTGAGATGCAAAATCCAATTCCGCTTCTTTCATTGCAAATATTTGCAATGGCAGTGGGTTGGAGTCAATTTTCTTTAGTTCAGGAAAATCCTTCGAACGAAGCAAGGCTACCTCCTGGCGAACAGAGACGGAATCCTTTTTAAGGTGCTGATGAATCGCGTTGATTTCGATATCTCGGGCTACAAGCAACTTCTTCAGGGGCTGGATCTCTTTTTCAATGACCTCGATAACATGAAGCACCCAACCTGAAAAGTCCTGAACCTTTATCTCATTCGCATAGAAATCAGCTAACTTCACTTCCAGTTTGAAATCAGAAATTTCCTGCTTGTTCAGCTCCTGATTGTAGCCTGTCTTGATAAGGGCTTTGGAGGTTGATTTATAATCCATGAACCGGGCATGACAGGAGTCGGCAATTTCAGCGAGTCGGCGCAAGGAGTGGATCAGCGAATCATCTGCCTGGAGATACAACCGCTTTTGATCCGAGTATTTCAGTTGAATTCCACCAAACAAAGCAGCAGCATCCTGATATGCCTTCTCAGAGGCTACAAATTGAGTCTTTAGGAGCTTCGCCAGTTTGCTGCGCTCTTTCAGCTTTATACCCGTCTCAATACGCAACTTGACATCCGATAGCGACACGCCAAACTCCCCGGAGCGCATGTCCCTGCGGCTATCCATTTGGTAGTACTCATCATTTTTTGACACTTCCTTCTCGGTCATGCCTTTGTCCGCGAGCCCATAAAAATAGACGGCCGAGTCGAGGAACATAACGTACTGTTCTGTCTCCTTAAGAATATCCCGCTTTCCGGCCTTATGTTCATAAATAATTGCCATAAACAGGTAAGCATTCGGGTTATCATCATTGACTTTCAGGTACCGCTTAAGGAACGGCTCGGCATTGTCATAATCTTTGGCATTGAGTAATATGAAGAGTTCCTTGTACTTGATCTTTTGGCCCAAGACACTATTCCCTGCCGCCAGCACCAGAAACAGCACAAAAAATAAACGATTTTTCATCTTTGCGTTCTAACTTGCAGCAAAATAGTCAATAATTGAGATTTTTGATGAACTACAAAACTCGCATCAAAGAAATTGCGCTACGGTTTTATTCATTCACCAAGCCCTTTCTTCTGGCCGGCTTACTCGTTGTCATCCTTCAGATCACAGGCCTGATTGGCGCCGCTTCGTTTGCCACACACTGGACGCTTCTGCAAACTGGATTGCGCGACGCGGAACCTGAAATCACCGCGGAAGATACCCCGTTTGACTACGATTTTACCATCAAGGATCTAGATGGAAACAAGATTCCGTTTGACCAGTTCAAAGGCAAAGTTGTCTTTCTCAACCTGTGGGCAACCTGGTGTAGCCCCTGCCGTGCAGAAATGCCCAGCATTCAAAGCCTGTACGAGAAGGTCGACAGGGAAAAAATCGTTTTTGTGATGCTGTCCATTGACCGGGAAAGCGATATTAAGAAGGTATCTGACTATCTGATCGCAAAGGAATTCACCTTCCAGGCGTATCTCCCTTCGGGCCAATTGCCCAGCCTACTCCGGGTACCGTCGATTCCGACAACCTTTATCATCTCAAAAAGTGGCCAGGTCATCAAAAAGGAAGTCGGAAGCACACGTTACGACACTCCAAAGTTTCAGAAATTTCTGGAAGAACTCAGCAACTAACACAACTTATCCTGATGCCGGTCGTGATGGCTGCCTCGCTACATGAATTTACGCCTCCACTTTGTAATTCTCGCCGTTGCTGTTTCATCTTGTGGAATCTCCGATTCACAATGGGAAAAAGCCCGGGTACAGCTTGCAGAAATTAAGAAGAGTGATCAACGCTATCGCCCGCAAATGGATTCCGTTGGCCGGGTTGAAGGCTGGGGATCAAAATCAGTTGAAGCGCTATGGGAAAAGCAGAAGGCCCTGGATTCTGCAAACCTCGTCGCCATTGATCGCCTGATCAGCCAGTATGGCTACCCGTCAAAATTGAAGGTTGGAGACATGGTCGAAGTACCTTTTCTTGTCATCCAACATGCCGATGATTCTGCCATGGCAACGTTCTACGAAGTGGTCATTGGTGCCGGAAAAAATGGCGACCTGCGCATGCGAGATGTAGCCCAGTTTCAAGACCATGTTCTGATGGTTAATAAGCAGCCGCAGGAATACGGGACACAGATCTGGATTGACTTCAAGGAATACAAGGCAACGGGAGAACGTTATGATTCCGTGTTCCTGTGGCCCGTGCGGGACCGCACTCAACTCAATGAAAAACGGCTGTCCGTAGGGCTCGACTCACTGGAATCTCACCTGCGTCGATACGGAATTGACCCGGCAAAAGGATACCTGCTTCGGAGGTCAACCACGGTTCTCTAGCACAATAGCTCAATAGCCACCTGCTCTTAAGATTTCCTGTAGTTTCTTCATCCCGGTCCCCGCTTTCTCCGCAATGAAGACAACGTCTGGATACGTCCTACCCTCGGGAATTTTTGGATCAACAATAAATTTTGGAATGCCCTGCGGCACAAAATCAATCAGCCCTGCTGCGGGATAGACTACCAGGGAAGTCCCGGCAATCACAAACACATCACACGCAGACACCTCGGATGCGGCAACTTCCATCATGGGAACCTGTTCACCAAACCACACAATATTCGGCCGGAGCTGAGATCCTCGAGCACACCGGTCTCCCAGGTTCAATTCCCATCCTTTAATAGGATACACAAGCGATTCATCCAACGTACTGCGCGATTCAAACAACTTCCCATGCAAATGGAACACTCGTGATGACCCAGCCCGCTCGTGGAGATCATCTACATTCTGTGTGATCACCGTCACCTCAAATTCTTTCTCTAGTTCTGCGAGAATTTTATGGCCAGCGTTGGGCTCTGCCTCCCTCGCCTTGCGCCTCCGCTCATTATAAAACTGCAGAACAAGTTCCGGGTTCCTCCTCCAGGCCTCTGGTGTAGCTACATCCTCGATGCGATAGCCTTCCCAAAGCCCACCCGCATCACGGAAGGTAGCCAGGCCACTTTCTGCGCTGATGCCCGCGCCTGTTAATACGACAAGTCTTTTCAAAAGCTACGGAATTCGAAACATGCCGGTTATACTTTCTTCTTCTTGAAGAAACGCCCCTTTCGCTCCGGCGCATTCGCGGCTATCGTCACACATTCCTCCAACGTCAAGTCAGCGGGAACCTTGTCCTTTGGTATCTTGACATTCTTCTTACCTGCCTTGATGTAAGGACCAAAGCGCCCGTTCAATACCTGAATGTCAGAATTTTCTTCAAACAGTTTGATCGTTCTGTTTTTATCCAACTCGCGTTTTGCCTCGATCAGTTCTACCGATCGCTCTGGCGTAATCGTATACGGGTCTTCCCCTTTGGGAATGGAAACAAACTTCTTGTCGTGAAGGACATACGGACCGAAGCGGCCGATGTTGGCCACAACGGGCTTCTCTTCAAACAGCCCCAGGTCACGTGGCATCTTCAAGAGCTCCACCGCGTCGGCGAGTGTAATGTTTTCCAGGAACTGCCCCTGGCGAAGGCTGGCAAACTTCGGCTTCTCCGGGTTGCCGTCTTCCGGATTTTCTCCCACTTGGATATACGCACCGTACTTCCCGAGCTTGGCATATACTTTCTTGCCGGTCTTCGGATCGATACCAAGTTCGCGACTCTTGTTCTGCACGGAGGAGCGTTCCACGAGTTCAGTTTTAGCAACCGTCTTGTGGAACGGAGTATAAAACTGCTCAATCATTTTCTGCCACTTCACCTTTCCATTCGCTATTTCATCGAACTCCTGCTCGATATCCGCCGTAAAAGAATAATTTGTAATGTCGGGGAAATGCTCCACGAGGAAGTCATTCACGATCATCGCGATGTTTGTTGGAAAAAGCTTGTTCTTTTCCGCCCCGGTTATCTCGGTATCCTCGCGGGATGTAATCTCATCGCCAGCCAGCGTATGGGACCTGTACTTCCGTTCCACTCCCTCCCTCATCTCTTTGACTACATACCCTCTTTTCTGAATTGTTGAAATCGTGGGCGCATAGGTTGACGGCCGGCCGATACCCAGCTCTTCCAGCTTCTTCACCAGCGTCGGCTCCGTGTACCGGGCTGCATGCCGGGAAAATGTCTCTGTTGCACTAAGGGCATTCAAGTCCAGGGCCTGCCCCACCGAAAGCGGAGGAAGAACGCGTGAGCCTTCTTCAGACGGCTCTTCATCCTCATCCTGTGATTCACGGTACACTTTGAGAAACCCTTCGAAGCGAATGACTTCGCCAGTTGCTACCAGGGTCCGTGGGCTACTTGAAATTGAAATTGTCGCAGTGGTGCGTTCCAATTCAGCGTCGGCCATCTGGGAGGCTATCGCCCGTTTCCATATTAAATCATACAAACGCTTTGCCCCGCTGTCCATACCGGGATCCATCAACGAAAAATCGGTTGGTCGCACGGCTTCGTGGGCCTCTTGCGCTCCACTTGATTTGGTCTTATAGGTCCGTGTTTGAATAAACTCTTTGCCGTAGGCGCTCTCAATTTGCCTGACCGCTCCTTCTACTGCCTCACCGGACAAGTTCACCGAGTCGGTACGCATGTAGGATATTTTTCCTGCCTCGTACAACTTCTGAGCGACCACCATAGTCTGTAATACGCTGAAGCCCAGCTTTCGGCCGGCCTCCTGCTGCATCGTAGAAGTCGTAAATGGCGGCGATGGAGATTTCTTAGCTGGCTTCTTTTGAAGGTCGCTTATTGTGAACGTAGCTCCTTTACAAACTTCCAGAAAAGCGACAGCCTCTTTCTCTGAATCAAACTTCTCGCCCAGGTCTGCGACCAACTGCTTCCCCTTGCCCAGGTCAAAAATCGCTGACACCTTGAACGAGGATTTTGCCTTAAACTTTTCAATCTCACGCTCCCGCTCCACGACCAGGCGAACAGCTACGGACTGAACACGGCCCGCTGAAAGTCCTGTCCCTATCTTCTTCCAGAGAATCGGCGACAACTCAAATCCGACAAGCCTGTCGAGCACCCGTCGAGCCTGCTGCGCATTTACCAGGTCTATATCAATTCCCCGTGGGTTCTGGATGGCATTCAAAATTGCCTTCTTGGTAATCTCGGTAAAAACGATGCGCCGTGTCTTCGCATCGTTCAAGTCAAGAACTTCCTTGAGGTGCCAGGATATGGCCTCCCCTTCTCGGTCTTCGTCACTCGCCAGGTAGACGATTTCCGCCGCATCAGCCATTTTTTTTAGTTTCGAAATAATATCCTTCTTCTCGGGGCTAACTTCGTAGGTAGGTTGGAAATTATTTTCGACATCAATGGCACCCTTTCCTTTCGGCAAATCGCGGACATGGCCCATGCTGGACGACACGCTAAAGTCCTTTCCGAGGTACCCTTCAATAGTCTTCGCTTTCGCGGGCGACTCAACAATTACAAGGTTCTTTGCCATTAATTATTTAGTTCAGAAGGCCCCAAATATCACAAATTTTTAAAAAATCAATTTTGGATGTTAATATTTGCAGATGGTTTTGGTCTTTAATCAAACATATTTTGCTGCCGAATGACGAAGAAGGTATACCTGCTTCGACACGCGCAAACCGCTGGTAAACAGGCTGGACAGCTGGATTACGACCGGGAACTGACACCCGAAGGAGAACGTCAAGCAAATAATTTAGGGATGTTGATGATGAAGTCAGCTTTAGTTCCGGAATTCATCTTGTCCAGCAGTTCCGCCCGCACCCGGCGCACAACAGAACTCATCCATGAGGACCTTCAGCTTCCATCGTCACAAATCCTCTTTTTAGACTCCTTATATGAGGCCTCAACCGCTGCGTGGATCCAGGAACTGAAGCAACTACCTGACACCCTAAAATCCGTCATGTTTGTTGGGCATAACCCGGCGATATCTCATTTAGCCAGCCTCTTTGCAAACCGGCCTATCGATCTTCCAACATGCGGATTTATAGGGTTTGAATTTTCGGTTTCAATATGGCAAGATCTTCCGGCAGTTGGAATTGAAATCGTCCAAATCCCGAACACACACTAATGGCTATCTTCGAAGAAACCGTGTCACCATTCGATGTTAACGGCCCGGGGTTGCCTGGCAAACTCTTTGGTTTGCCATTCACGCCTGAAAATTCACACCTGGTCATTCTTCCGGTACCCTGGGAAGCTACTGTGTCTTACAACGCCGGGACAGCGCTGGGACCTGAAGCCATACTGAACGCATCGCGACAACTTGACTTCTTTATGCGGGAGATCCCCGACGCCTGGAAGATGGGAGTGTGCATGTTGGACGTGCCCATGCCGCTGCGGGAGACCAGCGACACCTTGCGAATCCTGGTTGACCGATACCATGCGGACCCAGACTCGTCAGAAGTGATCCCTCAGAAAATCAACGAGGCCTGCGAAACACTGAATATCTACGTCAAGAAGTTAGCCGCTGCTCACCTATCCCAAGGAAAGTTAGTTGGACTTGTTGGCGGTGATCACAGCACACCGCTCGGGTTGCTTCGGGCCCTCACCGAAAAGCACGACCGGTTTGCCATCCTCCAGATTGATGCACATGCAGATTTAAGAAAGGCCTATGAAGGCTTCACCTATTCGCACGGATCAATCATGTTCAATGCCTTGAAAATCCAGGCTGTCAGCAAGCTGGTACAGGTGGGCATCCGTGACTTCTGCGAAGCAGAATACCAGATGATTCAGCGTTCATCGGGAAGAATTCGGACCTTCTTTGACGATGATCTGAAGGGCAGGTTGAATGCCGGGCATTCGTGGGAGTTTTCGTGCACAGAGATTGTTAAAGAGTTACCGCAAAAAGTATACATCAGCTTGGATATTGATGGTCTGGATCCACAATGCTGCCCACATACAGGCACACCGGTTCCCGGTGGGCTTGAGTTCTTTCAAGCAGTTGATTTGATCAAAGCCATTGCCACCAGCGGACGAACAATCATCGGATTCGATTTGAATGAAGTAGCCGGTCAGGATTGGGACGCCAACGTAGGCGCCCGTCTGTTGTGGCAATTGAGCTGCTGGACAGGTGTCTCCAACGGGCTCCTCAGTCACTCTCGCAACAAATCGTGACATCAAATGGCTGCCTCAGCTAATCATATTATGGCTATCATGCACCATCATACCCTTCAAAGCCCTATTTTGCGCACTTAACTTATTCGAATGAGTGAACTGATTAGTACGATTGCGACGGCTGTTTGGAATCCTGTCCTCTTCTTGTTAATCCTTGGTGGGTTATTCTTTTTTTTCTACTCCCGTTTAATTCACTACCGCTATCTGTTGCATACCATCAGTGTATTGCGCGGCAAATATCACAACCCAAATGATCCCGGACAGATCAGCCCATACGAGGCATTGTCCACTGCGCTGGCTTCCACGGTTGGCATGGGTAACATTGCAGGCGTCGCAGCCGCCATCGCCCTGGGTGGGCCAGGTGCACTTTTCTGGATGTGGGTTACAGCGTTTATCGGCATGTCTACGAACTTTTTCACCAGTACGCTTTCCGTCATGTATCGTGGGAAAGATTCTGCCGGCGTTATCCAGGGGGGACCCATGTACGTCATCCGTGAAAAACTCGGAAGAGCCTGGCAACCCCTGGCCATTCTATTTTGTGTATGCTGCATGGTCGGTTGCCTCCCAATTTTTCAGGCCAACCAACTAACGCAAGCAATCATCGACATTGGTGTTGACTCACCCGAAGCACGTGCTTGGACACTGTCTATCTTGGGAATTGAAGTAAACGCACTTAAGTTCATTATCGGAATCATCCTGACCCTGATTTCTGGAATCGTCATCATTGGTGGGATTCAACGCATCGGCAGTTGGGCGGGGAAAATGGTGCCGCTCATGATTATTCTGTATTTCTTTTCTGTCGCCGCTATCCTGATTATCAACATCGACCAGGTGCCCGGGTACCTTTGGATGATCATATCCGATGCATTCGTTGGTAATTTCTCACAAGCCTCGCCGGCATTCGGCGGTCTGGTGGGTGGATTGATTGTTAGCGGCGTGCGCCGAGCTTCGTTTTCGAACGAGGCCGGGATTGGCACTGCCCCGATGGCGCTCGGCGCCTCCCAGAGCAAGGAGCCTATCCGTGAAGGGCTTGTGTCGATGATTAGTCCTGCGATCGATACCCTATTGGTTTGCACACTGACCGCCCTGGCCATTCTTGTAACAGGCGCATGGAAAAGTAAACTCACGGGAGTTAGCATGACGGCACTGGCGTTCGAAAGTTCACTCGGGGATACTGGAAAATACCTGCTGCTGCTTTGTGCGTTCTTCTTCGCAATTACCTCCCTGTTCTCCTACTCGTACTATGGAAGCAAAGCCTTGTCTTTTCTAATTGGCGTTAAGGCTAGCAAGTATTATGATTATGTATATCTGTCGACAATTGTAGTCGGCGCCGTTTCCTCGATGGCGGATGTAATTAACGTGATTGACATAGCTTATGCGCTGATGGCAGTTCCTACTATGGTCTCCGGGTTGATACTCGCTCCCCGTGTAATGGCGGAAGCAAAAAGCTACTTTGCCCGGATGAAGGGAACCTTGTGATTTATTTGGCCGATTCAACCGGCACGTGTTCCTTTTGGTATGGATAATCAAAGAGGCCATGCTCCTTTATGGCCGACTCCACTTTGTGGGGTACCAGCTTCTCCCATCCGATTTCACCCTTACGGATCATCGCCAGCACATTGTCTGAAATAATGTGCAGG
>JANNAZ010000298.1:0-5966 GCA_031384895.1 Cyclobacteriaceae bacterium
ACTGAAGGATGAGAGTTTTGATTTGGTGGTGAGTATATTTGGTGCTATGTTCGCTCCTAAGCCTCTTGATGTAGCTAAGGAAATGGTTCGTGTTACCCGCAAAGGGGGAAGAATAGTGATGGGAAACTGGATACCGGGAGATCCCACTCTGGTAGCGCAAATACTAAAAATTAGTTCTGCCTATACACCACCACCGCCTGAGGGGTTCATTAGCCCTATGTTGTGGGGTGTAGAAAACAATGTTAGAGAACGTTTTGAAAATGCCGGCATAGCAAAACAAAATATATCATTCGTCAGAGATACTTTTACATTTAATGCTCCATATTCACCAACAGAACTCGTTAGCAATTTCAAAAACTACTACGGGCCCACTATGAATGCTTTTGAAGCTGCTGAAAAGAATGGTAATGCTTCGGAGTTGCAGCACGAATTAGAAGTTTTGTTTAACGGTCAAAACAAAAGTTCAAAGGCTATTACTACTTCCATACAAGCCACTTTCTTAAGGGTAACGGTTATCCGCTGAGCGTACATAGCATTGGCATCCTGTTTTTACATTTAACGTATCCGTCAAATACATTAGAGCATCCGTAATGTTGGAACTCGCGTTCAAGGTAAAACTCGGGTCTATTAAGTTGGAACTCGCCTACGCCAAGTTAAAACTCGCGTTCGTCAGCATGGAACTCGCGTCCGTTATATTGGAACTCGTACCCGTCAAATAGAAAGAAGCTAGTGTTTTTGTGATAAAGAACTCTAAACTCACGAACAATACGCCAGGTATTTTGTTCCATAACAAAAGTGTACTAAGATAATGCTTATTCATCTTTTGGGTACAAAGCGCAATTCACGACAAATCTGTTGATGAGTCTCAGCCTCCATTCTGACAACATCAATATGTTAAGCTTTGCAGTTGTGTGATAGAATTTAACTAATTTCGAATCAGTAAGCTCACTTTAGCAATATTGATAAAAGAATCAATCCTCAACCTAACGATGAAACACAAAACCAACTTCTCAGCACTCCTGCTTGCTGCCCTGGCAGCATTAACTTTCAGTTGCAGCCAACCACAAAAAGAAACGACCAAAGAAGACCCGCGTCTCGCGGGCTTCAAAGGGAAAATCGCAAAAAGCTTTGCCGACTCTAAAGAAGATTGGCCCGAAAGAGTGAAAGCTCCTGCAGGTGCTCCAAATATCATGATCATTCTGTTGGATGATGTTGGCTTTGCACAATTAGGCTGTAATGGAGGATTGATTGCAACACCAAACCTTGATAGGCTTGCTGCCAATGGACTAAACTACACAAACTTTCATACGACGGCGTTGTGTTCACCTTCACGGGCTTCATTGATGGCGGGCCGTAATCACCACTCAGTTGGTTTGGGAAGTCATGCGCTTACAGCTATGGGCTTTCCCGGTTACAATGGCATGATACCACCAACTGCCGCAAGTGGTGCCAAGATGTTGCAGGAAAATGGCTATGGTACGTATGCGCTTGGTAAATGGGATCATACTCCGTTGTGGGAAGTTACCGGCAGCGGTCCGTTTAATGGCTGGGCAAGCGAGGAAGGCTTTGATCATTACTATGGTTTTATGACTGCCGACATTCACAACTTCGTACCTGTTATGTACAATGACCATTGGCCAACCAATCCCTCACTGGGCAACCCCGATTATAACATCAATACCGACATGGCAAACCGTGCTATTTATTGGCTTACGGCACATCAATCCATTTCACCCAATCGTCCGTTCATGATGTTTCATGCAACAGCAACACTTCATGCGCCTCACCATGCTTCGAAGAAATTTCTCGACATGTACAAAGGCAAGTTTGATATGGGGTGGGATGCTGCCCGCGACCAGATTCTGAAAAATCAGATTGAAAAAGGAATTCAAAAGCCAGGAACCAAACTTGCCCAACTCCCAAAAGAGATTGAAGCATGGGAAAATCAACCGACCGATAAGAAAAAAATGTATGCCCGCCAGATGGAAGCGGCTGCGGCCGCACTTACAGAAGCTGATTTTGAAATTGGCCGCATTCTAAAAACTATGGAAAGAACAGGACAATTAGACAATACCTTGATTTTTGTTACATCCGATAATGGCAGCAGTGGGGAGGGTGGATTGGAAGGCTCTCACAATGAAATGAAAGTACTGAATGGTATTAGTATGACTGCATATGAAGAGAACCTGAAATTTTATGATCAGTGGGGAACTACTGAAACCGACAACCACTATCATGCTGGCTGGGCTGCTGCAGGTAATACACCGTATAAGTATTTTAAACAAACGGTTCATAATGGCGGCATGACGGATGCATTGATTGTGCATTGGCCAAAAGGCATCAAAGCCAAAGGTGAGCTCCGCACACAATTTCATCACCTCATTGACATCGTACCTACCATTATGGATGTATCGGGTGTAGGATTTCAAGAAGAAGTGGATGGGGTAACGCAAATGCCGTTTGATGGTGTGAGTATGAAATACTCTTTTGATGATGTAAAAGCACCTACTAATCACCCCGTGCAGTATTTTGAGCAGTTGGGCAACCGTGCCATCTATGATAATGGATGGAAAGCTGTTGCACTACATGGAGGGCGATTGCCGTGGATAGTAGGAGGGACATTTGATTTTGAAAAAGACGAATGGGAACTATATAACCTGATGGAGGATCCGACAGAGACTAATAATTTGGCAAAATCCAATCCAGAGAAATTAGAACAGTTGAAAAAGAGATTTGATGAGGAAGCATGGAAGTATAATGTGTATCCCCTTTATGATGATTTGGCTTTCCGACTTAAAAACGTAACGGATCGTATACACCCGTCTTCAGAAAAAATATTCACCTATTATTCTCCAGGTGCTGAATTTATTGCCGAAGCAGCCGGACCACCGGTAAAGAGCCGTAACCATACAATTACGGCGACTATGGAAACCGATGGCAAAACGGACGGTGTCATAACTGCCAGCGGCGGATATTTTTCCGGGTATAGTTTGTATGTGAAAAATAACATCGTTACGTATGGTTACAATTACTATGATGAGAAATATTTCTCTGTCAAAGCCAGCAAACCATTAACTGCCGGTAAGCATGAAGTAAAAGTAGTTTATGAAGCCATTGTGGGCGCCACACCTTTTACGCCTACAGGTAAAGTCACACTCTTTATAGATGGAGCACAGGTTGGACAGGGAACCATAGACAATGTTGTTTTAGGCAAATATTCAATTTCAGAACCATTTGATGTCGGAGTTGATAACGGCGGTTCTGTTATCCGTTCAGCGTATGCTTCACCATTTAGGTTCAGCGACAATCTGGACAAGGTGGTGTTTGAGTTAAACTAGTAAGCTGATTGAAATGAATTTCTAGCGGTTTAAAAATTCAAAATAAAAACAGCGGCCATCAATTTGGTGACCGTTGTTTTTATTTGAAGACCACGTCAACAAATTGGAGCAACGTAGTTGGACAAGTGCAGCGGACGAATTCCATGCTCCAAGAAGACGTCAGCGCTTTCTGATATTCCCACTTCCAGACGCGTGGCTATTTACCCGCTTTGGGTCACCTGTGTACGTAATGTTCCCGCTGCCGGTGATGCTCGCATCCAGATCTTCTTTCACATTGATCTCCACATCCCCTGAGCCGGAGATCCGCACGGCACACTTATCCGTGGACAGATTTGCTGCCAACACTTTTCCTGAACCGCTGATGCCGGCTTTTACTTCCTTGGCCGAGCCTTCAGCCTGAATTTTTCCTGATCCGGAGATGCCGAAGTCAGCCATTCCCTTAATCGTTGCATTCAGTTTTACTCTTCCGGACCCACTCACGTCTGAGTCGTAATTGGTACACGAACCCTTGATGTCCATGTCGCCGGAGCCAGAAACATCCGCCTCTACGTTTCCGCTTGCAACAAATTCTAGTTGAAGGGAACCGGAACCGCTGACGTTCAAGTTGAGATTCTCAACGGTAATTTTTTCGCTTGCAATAAGATTGCCGGATCCGCTCACGCTCAGGCCTTCAATCGTCGGAACAGTAATATATACTTTGATATTATCCTTTTCGCCCCAGTTCCAGTTCATCCACCTTCCTTCTTTTCCAATCACAAGACGATTGCCATCCACTTCCGTTTCTATCTCACGAAGTACATCGGATGGTCCTTCTAGCTCTACTTTTTGCGGACTGCCTTGCTTCAGGTACAGGGTGCCGGGCACACGGTACGAAATCTTCGTGAAGGCCCCGAGATTGCGCGTTTCGCGGTTTTGGGCCAGTAGAAGGCTTGCGGTAAGCAGAAAAACAGCGAAGAGGGTCAATTTTTTCATGTGTGTGGAGTTTATAAGCTAAATGACGCGCCATTGCGCGAAAGGTTGCTCGGAGTCTGAAGAATCTTTTTCCTTTGGACGCTTCAGGACAACCTAGGGTTACGTGATCGTTTTTTCCTGCACCACCATCCAGGCGCCTAGCGAGGGGATTTATAAAGAAAAGGGAACCAAGTTCGCCTTCGCCCACCCGGTTGCCAGTGAGAGGAGATCAAAGGACATCTCAAATCGTTGAAAAGGAAATACGCAGATGCACGTCATCATGGCTATGCCTACATTCTGGGGTCAAACCAGGAGAAATACCGCGCTTTTGATGACGGTGAACAGAATCACTCCACCGGTGACCCCATCCTGGGTCAGATTCGTTCACGCAAACTCACCGATGTGCTTGTTGTAGTTGTCAGGTATTTTTGAGGCACGCAGCTGGGAATCGGAGGACTACTCGTCGCCTACCGGACTGCGGCAGATACTGCATTGTCTGAGGCAGCGGTTATTGAAAGAGATTTAACGATCACAGTTCAGATCAACTTTGAATTCGCTGCAACTCCAGATGTGATGAAACTGATCAATGAGTTAAGTATGCGCATGCTGGATCAGGAATTCGGCGAAAAGGGTCATATGCGGTTGGCGGTAGCTTTGCGGTGCGAAGTGGATCTACTCAAAAGAATTGACCTCCTTCGGGCCAGGGGCTCAGCCATGGAGCTCGATACGGATTGAGAATCACGTGACCTGGAAATAAAAATCGTATCTTCCATATCCCAAATAATTCCTATGAAACGTATCCCTCTTTTTGTTGCATTGTCATTCATTTGTTTGTTCGGTCACGGCCAGAAGGACACCCTAACCTATACCCGTATACAGCACATGATTCCGATGCGGGACGGAGTAAAATTAAACACTTATGTCTACTCCCCGGTTGGAGTAATCGAGCCACTGCCAATTCTTATGCTAAGAACGCCTTACGGGATCAAGAATACGCCGCCACTGAATACGACCCAGTACTTAAAGGACATGGCCAAAGTGGGATACATTTTTGTCTTTCAAGATATCCGCGGACGCTACGGTTCGGAGGGTACGTTTGAGATGCAACGATTCACGCGTGACAAGAAGAACCCGAAAGCGATCGATGAAAGCACAGATACATATGATGCCATCGAATGGCTTCTGAAGAATACAGCAAACAACAATGGTAAAGTAGGGATGTTTGGTATTTCTTATGCTGGGTGGACGACCATGATGGGAACTATTGATCCGCATCCGGCGCTCAAAGCCGTTTCAGAGCAGGCTACGCCTTCAGACATGTGGATGGGTGATGACTTTCATCACAACGGCGCTTTTCGCTTAAGCTACGGTTTTGAATATGCCTATATGGAAGAGGCAACGAAAGAGGACGCAGATTTTCCGTTTGATATCTACGATACCTACGACTGGTATTTAAAACTGGGCCCTCTTTCAAATGTAAATGAGAAGCACTTTCACGGGAAAATTCCAACGTGGAATGATTTTGTCAAACATCCAGACTACGATGAATTCTGGAAGAAGCAATCCTTGCCATATCGACTGAGTGCGCCTACCGTTCCCAACCTTCATGTAGCTGGATTTTGGGATCAGGAAGATTTCTATGGGCCGTTGAAGGCCTACGAGGTCCTCGAGAAAAAG
>JANNAZ010000197.1:0-1612 GCA_031384895.1 Cyclobacteriaceae bacterium
GGTGCCGCCCGAGGTGGAGTTGATGAAGCAGATCGAGGCCGCGCGCCTGGCGCTCGAGTCCATCACCGATGAAGACGCAGCCAAGCTGGCCCGCGCCCGGCTGTCTGCCATGCGCCAGCAGCTGGCGCTGCGCCTGGAAAAATTGCGCGGCAGCGGCACCTTCTAGATCGATCCACTGGGGTTGTTCACATCCGCCCTGCAGACACCCAAGCTGCGGTACGGCGTTGGGGCATGGGCCCAAAAGGCGTCCGCCGCGGGACCCTCTCAGCGCACGAGCAACAGCTTCACCGCGCCAGCCACATCCAGCGCCAGCCCGCGCTGCCACTGCTGTTCGGTGCGCGCCGCGCCTATCTGGCGCGCCACCAAGCCACGCACGCGGCGAATGTGGCGATGGTCATCCTGAGTCAGAGGCCCGAAGGTGGAGGTCCAGAACACCGAGGCAAAAGCCATCAGCTGCATGGCCGGCTCGGGCTGGTGCAGGCGCGCCAGCACGCGCCCCGGGTTCCACAGCGCGTAGGCCAGCGCGTGTCGGTGCCAGTGCTGCCAGCACAAAGCCAGACAGCGGCGGTTGGCGTCCAGCGCAGCTTGCCAGTCGCGCCGGCGTACCAGCACCTCGGAGGTGGAAATCAGACAGTCGATCTGACCCAACCAGTCCCCTTCGGCAACGGCGGCACGCTCGCACCATTGATAGGCCGCCTTGGCTTCTTCAAGGCGCCCCATTTGCACCCAACACTGCGCCCGGTTGCGCAAACGGGCGTTGGCGCGGCGTTGATCACCCAGCGCCTGCCACAAGGCCTGGGCTTGTTCGAACAGCGCTTCGGCAGCGGGCACATCGGCACCCTGTGGGCTGGCGTGGATGTGCGCGGCCATGATGCCCAGCTGCTGCAGCGCCAGGGCTTGCACAGCCCGGTCACCGGCGGTGCGCGCCAGGCCCAGCGCCTCGTGAAGCTGGTTGCGGATCTGCACGTGATGGGCTTGCGCACGGTCGGCGGTGCGACCCGAGGCCACCTCGATCCAGGCCCGGCGCACCAGCGCCCGCGCGCGACGGCTGGGCTCCAGGCCGGCGGCCGACAAGGCCTGGTCGGCCATGCTGCGCGCTTCAGGGGCGTAACCGACGGCAAAAAACAGGCTGGCCAGCAACTCAAGGGCGTCCGCGAGCAAGGGGTCTTGCGGCGCGACTTGCCGGGTCGCCGCCCGCAAGGTGTGCAGCGTGGACGCGGGCAGGTTGTCGCTCTCCCAGAAATCACGCAGGGCCACGGCCAACTGCAGGGCAACGCCGGCAGGCGTGTCGGGCTGCGCCAGCACAGCGCGCACCGCGGCCAGTTCAGCCAGCACGTCGCTGCGCCGCAGCGGCTTGGGCAAGGCTTGTACCCAGGTCAGCAGCCAATGACGAAGGCGCACCTGCGCAGCCGCAGCGTCATCAGCTTGCGTTGCGGCAAATTCGCGCACCGGCTCATACAGTTCAAAACGGGTTGGCTCGCCAGACAGGACACGGACCAGCGAGTGCTGCACCAGGTCGTCCAGCCGCGCCGCTGCGCGCGCCACCGGCAAGTCGGCCACGGCCGCCACGGCGGCAGCGCCAGCATGGGTGGAAAACGCCTTCAGCGCCAAG
>JANNAZ010000212.1:0-13263 GCA_031384895.1 Cyclobacteriaceae bacterium
AAAACAACCGGTACGGGTTTATTCTTTCGATTTTTCTAGACGATATCATGCACGACTCGATGGCATGGTGGAACGACAGATGCGGGCAAGCATAAAAATGATCGGGGACCTCTGGTTTACTGCATGGGTAGATGCGGGCCAGCCGGATCTGCAGCATTTGGTTGATTACCAACCCACGCCGGAAGAGACTAATCGGCGTCAGGAAGAGCTGATCCAATGGCGCCAGCGTTTGTATTCGACACGCGATCATGAGCATTCACACAATTAGGCCGTGCAGTTTGGATTTGTGCTAAAAAATCCAAAAATTCACAGAACTTAACTTAACCAACTACCTATGGGTTTATTCAACGATCCCAACCGCATCCCTGAGAATTACGGACTCAAAACGGCCCTCGGAATGATAGCCTATTTTGTCTTCATGCAATTCATCGGCCTGAGCCACCACGTAGAGCTTCGAATGCTCAACTTGCTAATTCTCGTCGCCGGGATTTACTATGCGTTAAAGAAGTTCAAAAATACCCATGAGGACCACATGAACTATTTCCGTGGACTCATTATCGGCGTGGCGACCGGAGCTGTTGCCTCCGTGAGTTTTGCGGTGTTCCTCTTTATTTATATGAAGGTCGATAGTTCCCTCCTTGCATCTATCCAGGAAAATGAACCTATGGGACACTACCTAAATGAATATATGTCTGCATTTATCGTCGCCCTGGAGGGTGTCTTCTCTGGTTTGCTCGTAACGTTTATCCTAATCAACTACGTGTCTACGGACGAAGTCAACGACCCGGCTGGCGAAAGCGAATAAGAGACACAATTCCCAAGTACACGACCCCCTGCGATCAGGGGTTTTGTTTAACTTGCCATTCTAATCTCTGAATGGTATGCGGTATTCCCCAATCGACCATGCGCTCTTTGTTTCTAACCGAAAACGGTTGGTAAAAGAGCTCAAGCCCAACTCGCTCGTTGTCTTCAATTCCAGCGATATCATGCCTACCACTGCGGATGGCACGATGCCGTTCCGGCAGAACAGCGACTTGTTTTATCTCACCGGAATTAACCAGGAGGAATCCGTGCTGTTGTTGTGTCCGGGATTCCGTGATGCGGGCAAGCGGGAGATTCTCTTTTTGATTGAGCCCAATGAGCACCTGGAAAAGTGGCATGGGCACAAGCACACGAAAGCCGAAGCGACTGCGATCTCCGGGGTCAAGACGGTTATGTGGCTTTCGGAGTTTGAAGCCATGTTTCACCACCTCATGGTGATGAGTGGATCGGAGCATGTGTACCTCAACACAAACGAGCATTATCGAGCAGAAATCACAGTTCAAACGCGCGACGCCAGGTTCATTGAATCGTGCCAGGCGCGCTACCCGCTGCATACGTATCAGCGAGTTGCTCCGATCATGTCAAGGCTTCGAGCAATAAAGCAACCGCAGGAAATAAAACTGCTACAGCAGGCGTGCAACATTACTGAAAAGGCTTTTCGCCGGGTATTGGGATTTGTTAAGCCAGGCGTGATGGAATATGAAGTGGAGGCGGAGTACACTCACGAATTTATCCGCAACGGATCGCGGGGACATGCCTACACGCCCATCATTGCTTCAGGCAAAAACAATGTTATCCTGCATTATATTGACAACAACCAGAAATGCGCGAAAGGAGAATTACTGCTTCTCGATGCCGGGGCAGAGTATGCGAATTATAACGCTGACCTTACCCGAACCATCCCGGTCAACGGGAAGTTCTCCAAGCGCCAAAGAGATGTTTATAATGCCGTGCTCCGCATTCAGCGCAAAGCCATGGGTATGATGAGTTCCGGTATGATTTATTTTGACTACCACCGTGAAGTGGAGAAAATCACCGAGAGCGAGCTGCTGGGATTGAAACTTATCAGCAAAGAAGACACTAAGAATCAGAAACCTGGCCAAGAGGCCTTCCGCAGATACTACTATCATGGCACCTCCCACATGTTGGGTTTGGATGTCCACGATATTGGCAACATGCATGCAGTCATGGCTGTCGGGTCAGTATGGACCGTGGAGCCGGGTATCTACATTAAGGAAGAAGGCATAGGCGTGCGTCTGGAAAACAATGTCATCATCCGCAAGAATGGTATTGATGACTTGATGAAGAATATTCCGATCGAGGCGGAAGAAATTGAAGAGATTATGAATAGCAGGTAAGCGTCAAGCTTTGGCAGCAATACGATGAAGCGAACTGTGTCCACACTTATGTTACTCCTCCTGGTGGCCGTCATCGGGGACGCGCATGAATTCTGGCTCTTGACGAAAAAATTCCAATATAAAATAGGAGAGGAGATGAACGTGGAGTTCATGGTCGGAGAGAATTTCCAGGGAGAATCGTGGGACCTCTCACGGCATAAGGTTGAACGACTGGAGATTCACACGGGAATCACGGTGAAGAATCTCATCAAGGATGTCAAGGACATCAAGGGCAAAAATCTATCCTATAAATTTGACCGGGAAGGAACACATTTGGTCGCGATGGAAAGTGATTATGCGTTTATTGAGCTAGAGGCAGAAAAGTTCAATGCATATTTGGAAGACGATGGGTTGGAGAATATGCTGGACGAGCGCAAACAATCCGGCAGACTAAAAGATGGAGCCAAAGAATACTACAAGCGGTTCGCGAAATTAATTGTTCAAAGTGGCGCCAAGCTTGATTATACTTTCCGGCGGAGCGCCGGCTTCCGTTATGAAATTTTTCCCCTGGAAAATCCTGCAGCCCTAAAATCCGGAGACTATCTGGATTGCCGCGTAGTGTGGGAGGGAAAGCCTGCCGCGAGCGTAATGGTTAAGGTTTGGAGTCATGTTGGGAACCGGATATTCCTACAAAATATATATACAGAGAACGACGGCACGATTCGTTTCCCAATAAGTAGTTACGGACCCTGGATGGTTAGTTCGGTGAAAATGATTCCTTCCGAGAAGGAAGGAGCTGACTACCAAAGCCATTGGGCAAGTCTGGTATTTGAAATCAAGCAACCATGAGTGCAACACCCATATCTTCTGACAAGGCACCCGAGCCTGTTGGCCCCTATCCACACGCCAAGCGAGTTGGGAACCTACTGTTCTTGTCCGGCGTCGGGCCTCGTTCGCGGGGCGCGAAGGAAATTCCAGGCGTAACCTTGGATGCTCAGGGGAACGTGCTCACTTCGGATATTGAAGTTCAATGCCGGTCGGTTTTTCAGAACGTAAAATACGTGTTGGAGGCCTCAGGCGCCCGTTGGGAAGACCTGGTCGACGTAACTGTCTTTCTCACCGATATGAAAAAGGATTTTCAAATCTATAACCGTATTTACAAAGAGTATTTCCCCGATCCAGCTACGCAACCCTGCCGCACTACAGTGGAGATAAACGCGCTCCCTACTCCAATTGCGATTGAGCTAAAGTGTATAGCGGTTATTCCTTGACTTAGCGCAATTTGTGTTTTAGGATGACAATGTCTTGCAATTGGGTGGAATCTTTGATCTGATGCTTTTCATCATACCCTCCCCACTGGCTGTTCGCTACATAATAGAAAATATTTTTCTCCGTAGTTCCGATCGTAGGCTCATTCATCGCAGGATGCGCCTGGTCAATGAGAATGGACTGGATGATTATATCGAGCGTCTCATTGAGCTTGTATCGGGTTGCGCGGAGCGGAATGGTTCCATTTTGCAGAGCAAGTAAAGAGCCCTGATAGAAAGTAAGACCGTCGATGCCTTTAAGCGAGGCTTCTATCGTTGATTTTATTTTTGTGAGTTCTTTCGTCTGCGTGTCAAGCCGATAAGGCCCTTTGATGTAATCGGAGATGAACAGATACCGGTCATCGGAACTGAACGCTAAGCCCTGCAGGTTCCAGAATTCATTGGAGGAGAAATAGAGGTCCAGTGAACTAGTTTTTTCATTGACCATAAAGATTACATTACTTTTTGAATCCGACACAAACACTTCGCCTTTGGAATTCAGAACGAGGTCGCCAAAGACGTGACCGGATGTTTCTGTCGGACCGTACTGCTTGACAAGTTTTCCTGTATTCAATTCATACTGCGAAACAACGGACTTTGCTATGCTGTCGTAATTCTGCATTTCTTCCATGGGCGAGGAGCAGGCCCAAAGTGATTTTCTTTTCGAATTGACCCTGACACCGAACACGGCGGTGAGCCCGTCTTGTCCCGATGAGGTAAAATCTTTGACCCGCCCACGTTTGTCAACGGTGATTATCTTTCGTTTGTGAACACTGCCAAGATAGAATGAGCCCGTGGCGGGGTCGAACGCTACCGATTCGATGTGAAGGCTTCTGTCGTGCAGGACAATGGCTGTGTCTGAATGAACGATCGGTACCTGGAGCTGTTTCTGAAGATTCAACAATGCCTGAAAGTCAGGACGATCCGTAAGCACGGCAAGATCCGGTTGGTCGGCAAGTTTGTAGCCAGCATTGATGTGGATTGCCTTGCGTAGATAGGTTACACTTTCCTCCGGCCTGCCTGTGAGCGCACCCAGTATTCCGAATTGATAAAGAATGCCCTGATGATACGGATGAAGTTTGTGGGCCTCGGCCATCAGGGTATAGGCTTGTGCGTAGTCTTTCGAGGCTGAGAATCTTCTGGATTCTGCGAGATAGTAATTCAAATCCTTCTCCTGGGCTGATGATTCAAGGGAGATGAATAGCAGTAGTAAGGCGAGTTTGTTCATGCTCAAAAGTAGTGAGGCATTTCTCAACGCCTATACCAACGCATGGAGGATATGTTAGTTGCTTAAACCGCGAAACTTTCGCCACACCCGCAAGTGCGCGACGCGTTTGGGTTGATGAATTGGAAGCCCTTGCCGTTAAGGCCGTCGGAGAAATCCAGTGTAGTGCCTAAGAGGTATAGCAGGCTCTTCTTGTCTACTAGAATCTTGATCCCCTTGTCTTCAAAAATTTGATCCACCGGTTTGATTAGGTCGTCAAAGTTCAGGTCGTACATGAGCCCGGAGCATCCGCCGCCCTTGACGGAAACGCGGATGTTATTGGTAGGCTCACGCCCTTCCAACATACGCAGTTCGATGATCTTCTCTTTTGCTTTATCGGTGACAGTAATCATTGTATTTCTTGGTTAAACTCCTTTTCCGGGGCTGGCATTTGCCCTAAAAACCTTTGGAATCAGGGAAAAGTTTCCTCACTTAGGACAAAAATAGCAAAGAACTTGTAATTCGTGGGATATGAAGAAACTGGAGCATATCGGTATCGCTGTTCGCAACCTGGAGGAATCCAACAAGCTGTTTGCCAAACTGCTGGGTGTTGAGCACTATAAAATCGAAGAAGTGGCGAGCGAAGGTGTGCGTACCTCGTTTTTCAACGTTGGCGGGGTCAAGATTGAACTGCTGGAAGCTACACGGCCCGATTCGGCCATTGCTACCTTTATCGAAAAGCGCGGCGAGGGATTGCATCACCTGGCTTTTGACGTTGACAATGCACAAGCCAAGATCGCCGGACTTACGGCGGATGGGTTTAAGGTTCTTTCAGACAACCCCTTTCCCGGGGCAGATAATAAGATGGTTGCGTTTGTTCATCCGAAAACCGCTAATCATGTGCTGGTGGAAATCTGCCAGGAGAAGAAGGCCTAATTTTTCGTTATGCCATGAGACCATTGATTGCCATGCTGTTAACGGTAGCGCCCGGCTGGCTGCTGGGACAAAAACTGGATGGCGTTTACACGGGTAGGTTGATCACAGAATCCAATGCTTTGGTCCTTAGATCAACGGGTGAGGTCGTGATTGGAAATGTGTTTCTAACCGAGTATGAGAAGTTCACTTTTTTGGGAACCGTCGAGGGCGACTCGTTGAAGGCAACCATCCTGGTTCCCGGCGGAAGCGAAGTGGTTGTTGTGGGCAGGTGTTACAAGGACTCCATTTCCCTGGACCTTTATAGCAATGAGTCACCAAAGCACACCTCACTCACCCGGGTTTCCTCCAAGCCCAATTATAATTTGCGTAAGTACTTTGGCGGACACGATCCATTTAGAGATCCACTACTAGTCGGCAAATGGAATATCGTGAAAAATATTTCCGTTGAGGGTAAGGAATCAACCTCAAGACAATATTACTATGAGTATCTGTCAAACGGCTTAATGAAGTTCGATATGGCTGGGATCATGTCGCAACTGCAGGATGACTATCGAAAGCATGGCGGCACCAAGAAAATCGAACTGGACGAGCGTATGATGCCCGAGTCAACCTGGCAAACTAGCGGGCAGAAACTCATTATTGACTCGGAAATCGATCTTTTCGGTAGCGGTCATCTCGAATATACCTACTCTATCAAGAATGACACCCTGACTCTCATCAACTTCAAAGGAGGTAAGGAAATTATGAAAAGGGAGTCAAGGAGGAAATGAGTAACCCTAGAACTTCGGCGCCTTTTTGGGATGCAGTCCGTATTGGGTCTTGTTATAGTACCTCCATTTTTCTTTACCAATAGACGTCTCCGAATACGGCTTCGGCCCGCAGGCGATCAACACAATCACTGAAATAATCAGCAGGGAGATTCCAGTTTTCATAAGGCTTGTTCTTTTGCATGAATACCTCGTTTTCAGGTGTTTTGCCCGAATGTGACGTTATCCGTTTATTTTTGCCGTCAGGTAGCCCTGAATTACCGCCGAACTACCGTTACCATGACTGAAAAACGTACTGAATTATCAACCCTGGGCGAATTTGGCCTGATTGACCGGATCAAAAGCAAGTTCACCCTGAAGAACAGAACCTCATTAAAAGGCATCGGCGACGATGCTGCCGTGATTGATGCGGGTGACGAAGTAATCTTGCTATCGACGGATATGCTGGTGGAAGGCATTCACTTTGACTTATCCTACATGCCGCTCCAGCACCTGGGCTACAAGGCCGTGAGTGTGAACGTTTCGGACATCGCGGCAATGAACGGAAAACCTGAACAGCTTATCGTTGCCCTGGGCATAAGCAACCGTTTTTCTGTTGAGGCAATTGACATGTTATATGACGGCATCCGTGCTGCCTGTGAAAGTTACGGTGTCGACCTGGTGGGCGGTGACACCACGGCATCCTCCTCCGGGCTAATCATCAACATCACCGCCGTTGGCCGGACCAAAAAAGGAAACGAAGTTTATCGCAGTGGGGCAAAAGACACAGACATTATTTGTGTCACCGGTGACCTTGGGGGAGCGTACGTCGGACTGCAGATTCTCGAGCGGGAAAAAGCAGTCTTCCTTGCGAACCCGGAAATGCAGCCTGAACTGGACAAGCACGAGTATGCGGTTGGGCGCCAACTGAAACCAAAAGCGCGCATGGACATCATTCACGAGCTGGCCGATCTGGGCATTTGCCCAACGTCAATGATTGATGTGTCTGATGGACTCGCCTCCGAGCTGCTCCACATCTCAAGAAGCTCCGGTGTAGGCGTGCACATCTTCGAAGACAAAATTCCCATCGACCAGGAAGCATTTAACACAGCTGTAGAATTCAAACTCGATCCATTCACGTGCGCACTCAATGGCGGAGAAGACTATGAATTATTATTCACCATTTGTCAGGCGGATTTTGAAAAACTTAAGAACCATTCTGACATTCAGTTCATCGGCTATATCCACCCGGATCCCAAACAGAACGTTCTCATCACAAAGGGTGGAAATACGGTGCCGCTGAAAGCGCAGGGCTGGGTACACTTTTAATTCTAAGTTGATCGTTGTTGGTTGATCGTAGCGTGGACACCGGATTCTGATTGTTCCCATCCGTGTTTGTCTGTGTCATTCGTGGCAAATAGAATCTGTGCCAATCTGTGGCTCTAATCCTCAGGATAGGGGATGAATACAAATCTTGTGAAAGCCTTGTCAATGACAAACAGGCAACAGAATTCATCGGGGTCTTTGTAGGTAGCCTTGAAATCTTCTTCTTTTTCTTTGGCAACCAGCTCGCGTTGTACGAACTCATCCAGAAAGGAGGCGAAGTAGTTCCACTTCGCATTCAGATCAGAGATGGGGATCAGGAGCTGGCCGATGGGCTGATCGTCTTCGCTGATTGGGAAAATGGGAAAGGCGAAACCGGCTTTTCGGATTTGGTAGGAGGCTTCCTTCAACGTATCGGACACTTTGACGAAATCGTTGGAGATCGTGCCGAGGTACTTGCCACTGAGTTCGGGGTCGTTAGTCATGCTGTTTTGACCGTTAGCGTAATATTTGGAGACACAAAGGACGAAAAGGGAAACGATCCGCGCAAACTGCCGTTCTATACTAAACCCTCAAGTGCTATGAATCGAAGTGAATTTTTTCAGAAAACCCTCGTGAGTGGCTCAGCGCTCCTGCTTCCTACTTTTCTAACCTCCGCGCAACAGCCACAGGAGAGGCCCTCTGCGATCAGCCTTGACATTGTGAAAGAATTTGTAGGCGTCTCCCATGGCAAGTTTGACAGGGTAAAGGAGATGCTGGAGAATGACCATCTTCTGCTGCACGTTTCATACGATTGGGGTGGCGGCGATTATGAGTCAGGAATCGAAGCGGCTGGCCATATGGGCAATACCGAGATTGCCAATTACCTCCTCAGTAAAGGTGCCCGCTACAATATCTATCTCGCATGCATGCTCGGTCATCTGAATACAGTGAAGAATGTGCTGACATTCAATCCAGGTCTTTTGAATTCAAAGGGTCCTCACGGCTTCACCATGTTACATCATGCTAACAAGGGAGGGGAGTCAGCAAAGCCTGTTGTGGATTACCTGGCATCCTTGGGTGCGAAGGAGACGAAGGTTTCATTCTATGACAAAGCCTAGTCTTGTTTCACTTGTGTTAAACCGTGGGTCTGTAACAATTTATTTCTTGACGAGGATGACACCTATTTTCAAAGATGCTGGGACTTATTCCATGTATCCGCAAAATCTTTCAGTTCCGGAAAGAACGACTTGAATTCAGATTCAAAGTCTGCATAATTTCGCCGGAGGTCTTCAACGGACTGCTCCATTTTTGATTCGAAGGTGGCTCGGCGCGACATGCCGGTGAGTGCACGCTGGATTCCTTCAACCTGGGCGTAGTGGAGAAGCCAATTTCCCTTGGTCATGTAAGGAAGCATGTGCTTCACTTGTTCGGGGAGCATGTCACGATGGTCCTCGACAATCCCGTATGCGCGTTGGGCATACGAGTCCAGTGGTTCATCCGAGTATGTTGCCCAACCGGCGGCCAGAAAATGGTCATAGAAAATATCCACTATCACCGCCGAATAGTGTCGATAAGTGGGCCAAAGACGGGTCTTGCTTTGTTTCACGATCGCATGCCTGTCCGTGAATTCATCAATAGCCCGGTGGAGTTCAATCCCCCTTGCGATTTCTGACCCAAATTGCTCCTTCAAATTACGGCCCCGAACAAAGTCTCCTATGAAGTTGCCAACCATGATCTGAGGGTCGTTGCCGGAAAGGTAGAGATGGGCAAGGAAATTCATGCCACCAAGGTAATGACTTGCAGACTAACCCCGACAACCTCCCGGCGACCCAAGATCATTCAGCCCACCCTATTTTTTCACGTCATAATTTTTTGGACTTTAGGGTAAAATTCCCCGGTACCATGGACGCCCGCGATCGCCTTAAAATTTTGATCAACCTAGCTCACAGTGATGGTGCGTTAGCTGAGCAGGAACGGCAGCAAATTATGGCCGTTGGGCAGGCCAACCACCTTATGGTGGCTGAAATTCTCCCGCTGTTCACCACGTTGGATTCAACACCGAAGCATAAGGAGCTCACTGCCGATCAGACAGCGGACTTGCTTCTGGAGATTGTTCAGCTGATGCGAATTGACGAAAAGGTGTATAAGGCCGAAATTAAGTACTGTATCCAAGTGGCTTCGAAGTTGGGTTACCGTGAAGAGGTGGTATTTGAGTTAATGTTGCATGCCAAAGATATTGGACTTAATGACACGGATGCATTGCATAAAATCATGACAAAGTTTGTGAAGAAGTAACGCTATTTGCCAAATTCATCTTAAGCGTTTACTCCGATGAAGTGCCATCGATAAAGGAAAATGAAGTGAAGGACCGCACACCCAGTGATGAGCAGATAGTAGATTCGGAACGCAAGCCTGCCTTCTTTCACTCTCCACAACCGCCAGGCGGCCAAAACCAATAAGAGTAACACAAAAGGAATTACGTAGGTCGTCATCTGGACACGAACGAAGGAATCCGGCACGCCAAAGTAGAAATCGTTGATCTTGCGGGCCATGAACAGGAATCCGCCGAAAATCTGTAAAGTGTAGAGCATGAGTAACGCCATAGGTGGGTACAAATATGGCGTCGACACGAGCACGTTAGCCATGAAGTTTGGTTTGAACTGTCTCCTTAATATTACAAATCCACGGAAAAAGGGAACGAGAATAAATGTGAGGATGAATAGTAGGACAAGGAAGTAGTATTCATTAATGAAAACCGGGTCATCGTACCACACTACGGGAGTGAGACTCACTGGAATGTAAAACCCTGCGAGGTTTATGTTGGTATAAAGCCGTGAGATCTCGCCCGATGCATCTCGAACAAAGACGAGGTTCATTTCTGGAACCTTGGTATTCTGAAAAATGAGTGAGTCTATCGGACGGTAGTGCTGCCAGCCCCCATTTTGGTAGGTGGTCAAATCACCTTCCTTCGAGACAGCAAGATCTAATTTGCCTTGGTACATCGCGAGGAGATCATCCACGGTGCGGTGGTTGTACCGCTCGCTGCGGTAGGTCCTTGCAAATTCGTCCAGATCGAGTTTTATATCAGGCTGCTGGGACGAAGATTGACGCGGGAGGATTTTGTTGAAGAGTTCGTCCCGGAAGAGTTCCAGGAAGTTATCGGTCTGCGTGTTGGTGGTGATGAAGAGTCCAAGGTGTTGTTCGGGGAATAAAACGAACTCAGAAAGAAACCCGGTGAACGCTCCACCCTTGCTAAAACCGTGGTAGCCGTTGATGTGTTGTTCTTCCATGCCCAGGGTATAGCCCATTAGGAGAGGGTGGCTTGTGAACTGGCGACGCATCAGCTTGGTCATAGATGTGTCGCTAATAATTTTACCAGTAGGGGCAAGAAATTCTTTCAAGAGCTTCGTCATGTCGGCTACGCACGAGAGTGCGCTTCCAGCGGGAGTCGCATGCCTGGGGTAACAAATAACTTCTTCGTATGTATCCCGGATCCGGTATCCGTGAGCATAGCTTGCAAGTTCCTGGTAAGTGTCCGGCAAGAGGTAAGTTGTTCTTGTCATCCCTAGCGGCGCAAAGATTCGTTGCTTTACATATTCCTTAAAGTCCATTCCAGTTACGGATTCCACCACATGACCGGCGAGTGCGTATCCATAATTGGAGTAGTTGATTTCTATGCCCGGTGATTGAAAGGAGGGCGGCATCCGTTCGCGGAGGTGTTCATCGAGAGGTTTTACTTCTTTTTCACTTCGGGCAAGATATCCGATGACTCGGTCGTCAAGGCCAGCTGTATGTGTGAGTAGATCGAACAACGTAATGGGTCGACCAGGAGGAGCGGTTTTGAATCCACTCACGTATTGATTGACGTCTGCTTGAAGGTCCAGTTTTCCAGCTTCAACTTGCTGGAGCACGGCAATAGCGGTGAAGAGTTTTCCTACCGATCCAAGTTGGAACAGGGTAGTTGTATCAACAAGAATCTTTTTTTCAATGTTAGCGTATCCATATGCTGCAGAGAAAGTGCTGTCACCGGAGACAAGTACAAGGCCCAACCCAGGTACAAGTTTTTGTTCGATGCCTGCATTCACCAGCGAGTCAAGCATGGCCCCCAGCCGCATAGTAGATATCTGCCCGATTGCCAATTGGGGCACAAGCAGTAGGAAAAGCAATGCTTTCTTCATGCCAAATACCTTTGTTTTGTTATTCCTGAACGGCTGAACCAAAGGAATGTTGCTGCATTGAATAATGTTCCAGGAATTACCGCTGTACGGGTGGGGAGTTCGGTCGTGTAAATCATTCTTCTTGATGATCCGGCCAAGGAGGATAGCCGAATGAACAAGTTGCTGAAGGATCAATTTTCTCCATCGCTTGGAGCCTTCTGAGCTTGACTCTGTCGATCCTTAGTTTGTTCAGTGAGTTCCTTCGCAAGCCTGTTCAACTGCAGCGAACTCTTATTCAGCTCTTGTGTATGCCGGTCAATCTGCATCCGGATTCCCTGATTAATTACCAGATTGGATTCTTATTGACTTGGCCAAAAACTGAGAAATTTGGCTACTTTTGCACCTCATTTAGCTTGATTTTACTACGGGAATGAAGAATATTCGGAACTTTTGCATCATAGCCCACATCGACCACGGGAAAAGCACACTGGCAGACCGCCTTTTGGAATTTACCGGTACCCTGACCGATCGGCAAATGCATGCCCAAGTCCTCGACAATATGGACCTGGAGCGCGAAAAAGGGATCACGATTAAGTCCCACGCTATCCAGATGCTTTACAAGCTGGACGGAGTAGAGTATACCCTGAACCTGATCGATACGCCGGGGCACGTTGATTTTTCTTATGAGGTATCCCGATCTATCGCTGCCTGCGAAGGAGCCTTGCTCATTGTAGATGCTGCCCAGGGCATTCAGGCGCAGACGATCTCAAACCTCTACCTGGCCCTTGAACACGATCTTACGATCATCCCCGTCCTAAATAAAATTGACCTTCCTGCCGCAATGCCAGAAGATGTCACTGATCAGATCGTTGAACTTATTGGATGTGAACGCGAATTGGTGCTCAAAGCCAGCGCGAAAGAGGGCATCGGAATCAAAGAAATACTACAAGCGGTTGTTGACCGCGTGCCAGCACCGAAAGGCGATCCGAAGGCTCCGCTTCAGGCAATGATATTTGACTCAGTTTTTAATTCCTTTCGGGGTATTGAAGTCTACTTCCGGGTTTTTAATGGAACCATGAAGAAGAATGATCAGGTAAAATTCGTCAACGCAAATACCCAATATGGCGCTGATGAAATTGGTGTGCTCAAACTCGACAAGCATCCGCGCAATGAAATTGGTGCCGGAAACGTCGGCTACATGATTTCAGGAATAAAAGTGGCCAAAGAAGTGAAAGTGGGGGATACGATTACGCTCGTTGATAACCCCGGTGAGGCCATCCATGGATTTGAAGATGTAAAGCCCATGGTGTTTGCAGGGATTTACCCGGTTGATACCCACGAGTTTGAAGAGCTGCGCGCCTCCATGGAGAAGCTGCAACTCAACGACGCGTCGCTGGTTTGGGAACCGGAGACTTCCGCTGCGTTGGGCTTTGGCTTCCGCTGCGGGTT
>JANNAZ010000225.1:0-7852 GCA_031384895.1 Cyclobacteriaceae bacterium
CGAGTCTCTAGGGAAATTGTCTAAGCACATGAACAAAGAACAACTCAACATCCTTATTAACCTGGCAGCCAGCGACAAATTGATCGAAGAGCGCGAAGCTAAGACCATCCACATGATTGGAAAAGCCAGTGGGCTCTCCCGCGACGAAATTGAGGAAATGATGAAGCGGCCCAAGCCCATCGGCGATCTATCTACTTTTTCGGAGGACCAGAAATTCGCCAACCTATACCAGCTCATTCAACTTATGAAGACAGATGGTCAGGTGTTTAAAAGCGAGATCAGTTTTTGTGAAGGGATCGCAGAGCGTCTTGGCTACAAGTCGGAAGTGATCAGCGAGCTTGCTGCCAAAATCTACAGCGACCCATCGATCACCTCCGATCGGAAGAGTCTAATGGCCCGGGCACATAAGTTCCTCAAATAAATACTTCTCAATTTTTTAGGCCCTCATTAACAAAATACCACCTTCACGGGGTTGGCCATCCACTTAAGCCCAGCGGGGCGATAATTACTTTTTCTCGAAAACCGTCTTTCCCCCCAGGATAGTAGAGACGATCTCTGTCTTCAGCAATTCGGCTTCTTCCACTTTCATTATATTCTGCGAGAAGATTGTAAAGTCAGCCAGCTTGCCAACCTCGATAGAGCCTTTTACCTTTTCCTCAAACGCTCCGTAGGCTGCATCCAATGTATATGATCGGAGTGCCTGCTCACGGGTCATTTTTTCTTCTGATTCAAAGCCACCTTCCGGATCTCCCTTCAGTGTTTTACGGGTCACCGAAGCATAGAAACTGGCTATGGGTGTCTGCGGCTCTACGGGCTCATCGGTTCCATTTATCACTCGTTCTCCCGATTTCAAATGGGACTGCCACATGTAGGCGCCCTCTTTGATTCGCTTTTCACCTAACCGCTCAATCGCCCATGGCCGGTCTGAAGACAAGTGTACAGCCTGCATGGCGGGGATTACGCCCAGCTTTCCGAATCGTGGAATATCATTCGGATGCAGGTGCTGCGCGTGCTCGATTCGATAGCGATGATCCGCGTTAATCGGATTCTCTTTGAATGCGGTTTCGTACTGATCCAAAATTTCCCTGTTCGCCCTATCGCCGATGGCATGGGAACAAATCTGGAACCCATACTTAAGTCCGTCGCGAGACCGCTTCAACACGCTGTCCATTGGGTAGGTAGCCATTCCAGAAAAATCAGTCCTGTCCGAATACGGTTCCAGCAGCCACGCACCACGCGATCCCAAGGCTCCATCACAATTCAACTTTATTGCACGTACCGTCACTCCTCTCGGGTCGATTTCTGGTCCACGTGCATACCACTCCTTGACCAGCTCGCTGCTCCTACCCGTCATCATCACATATAATCTGGTTTTTAATTTTCTAATGTCCCTGAATTGATGAAATAACTCGATGTCATCCCGCGAAGCGCCTGCGTCATGAAATCCAGTTAGCCCGTTGCGCGCACAAGCATCCATAGCCAATTCCAGTGCGCGGGTATTGGATTCCAGTGTATTGGCTGGAATGATTTTGGTGATCAGACCCTGTGCCCGCTCGTTAAAAATGCCAGTGGGATTGCCCATCTTATCACGGATGATCTCGCCACCTTCGGGAACTTGAACATCCACGCGCTCAACAGAAAGCTGATTCACGCCTGCCATCTTCATGGCCTTTGCGTTGGCAAAACCGGCATGCCCGCTGGCATGACTCAAGTAGACCGGGTTGTCCGGACTTACCGCACTAAGTTTTTCATGGGTTTGAAATCCCTTTACCATTCTATCGGGCTTGGCGTCCCACTTGTCCTGGTGCCATCCGCGTCCAACAATCCATTCCCCGGGTTGGGCCTTATCAACAGCCTCTTTTACTTTCACAACGAGTTCATCATAACTCTTCACTGACATCAAGTCGAGGTTCATCTCGTTATAGCCTACTCCCATGATATGGCCATGAGATTCAATAAATCCTGGCGTCATGGTGGCTCCTTTCAGGTCCATCATAGTGGTTTGGTCATCCTGAAAAGCAAGCGCCTCCGAAAGCGTACCCGCAAAAAGAATGGTGTCTGCCTTTACGGCAACCGCCTCTACCATCGGCTGCTTTTCGTTAGCGGTATAAATTGTGCCGCCTTGAATGATAAGATCGGCAGGAACTTTTTTTGATTGGCATCCCCAAGCCAAGGAAATCAAAAGGATCAGGTATTTATTCATCGTCGGTGCTTTAAAAAAATCTGACCCGAATGTACACCGAATGCGGGCATCTTCATATTGGAAATTATTCCAATGGAAGAAGTTTAAAGTATCTTCGTAAAAATCGATCGACCATGAAGCGCTTCCTCCTCGTGTTTGTTTTGTCTGCCACTGCTTTGGCGACCCATGCTCAAAGCGTCGGGCTGTCCTTTTCCTACTTCATCCCCAGGAACGGTGACTTTTCAACACCGATCAGCCCCTTTTCCATCCGGGGAATTGGTATTGACATCAACCGGTTCATCGCGCTGGAGACCGGCGCCTCCTTATACCGGATGTCCGGTCTTAACGTGATCGACCTTCCGTTTGAAAGCAAATCATCACTAACTGGCCCGAATTTTACGCTGTTTATCCCGGGCGAGGTTGTCTTTCAGTTCAAAGGCAAAGGCGTGGAATTCGACATTAAGGCGGGAGGTTTTTTTTTCTATGCATTTGATCAGCAACTGAACTACGGGAATATGGACAAGGCAATACGGAATTACACGGGCTGGGATGTTGCCAACTCTCAATTCGCATTTGAAAACAAGCCAGGCTTCGGCTACTCGGCAGGATTCGAATTTACAGTAGACGTAACATCGCAGTGGGGCATTTCCCTGGAGACGAACTATCTCATGGGCAGTGCAGCTATTCCACTAACTGGCAGCTACTCTGGCGGCAAGTTGGGAGATCCGATAGGGATCACGACAGTTCCTGCCATTTATAAAGACGCAAAGGTGGACTATACTGGTCTTGAATTTTCTATCGGGATCCTGTTCAAGACGGGCAGACGATAATTAATGATCACGAGGCTCCGGCCGGCGTTCGGCGATACCCTTGTTTTCCCGCTCCAGCAATCCTCTTGCATCCAGGATAAATTCTTGCATCAATTTACGATACGCAGGGCTTCTGACAATCGTGCTGTCAATCGGTAGATCGCTAACGGGCAGAATCTGGAAGCTTCGCTGCGCATCCGAAGCACGGTTCACCCAAACAAGAGAGTAGGCAGCGTCACTAACAGAAAGTGATGAAGTTTTGTCCGCACGGATGACCTTTTTCAAACTAAGATGAAACATGGCTCCTCCATTGCGATATCGGGTACGCTGCCCGGAAATAAAATTTCCGAGCGAATACACCACAATCTGATCGGTCTGCCGATTCCACTCCATGGGCTGGATCACATGCGGATGTGAGCCGATCACTATTTTGGCACCTTTCCTCAGGCAAAATTCAGCGAGTTCCTTTTGCACTTCATTGGGTGTGCTGATGTATTCAATTCCCCAATGAAAAAATACAATGGAGGCATCTGTTCCCTGAGCTGCTGCCTTCTTCAAGTCCAGTGCAATGCGCGCGGTGTCAATTTGGTTTACCCGGTTAGGAGCCCGTACCACGATCCCATTGGTGCCGTATGTATAATTCAGTAAGGAGAGGCGAATTCCGTTTTTTTGAATGATCAGGGGGTAATCATTTAACCACTCGAGTGTGTCGCGAAATGTTCCGGTATGCTGGATGCCGATGCTATCCAGGAGGCGTATAGTCCGCTCAAGCCCCTGCCTTCCGCGATCAACCGAATGATTGTTGGCCGTAACCAGCACGTCGAATCCGGCATCGCGGATCGCTACCAGTAGTTCATCGGGCGCACTGAACTGGGGATACCCTGAATAGGGCTTCCCGCCAAGCGTAAGCTCCAAATTTCCGATTGCCACGTCAGCTGTTGACAAAATAGGTTTTACAAATTCAAAACTGGGGGCATAAAAATAGTTGCCGAGCGTCGGGTTGTAGGCAGCTTTCATTTGTGGTTCATGCTGCATGATATCCCCAACGAAAATCAAGGAAACATTTAGTGTGTCTTGGGCAGAAGCGCTAGGGTACCAGCAGCACAAAATAAGTAAAGCCGCCACTCTCATGGCACGAGGGGCTGTGATCCGGATTGCTGTTCCGGCCGCAGCTCCATGATCTTGTTATCTACCAAAATATAGACCGTATCATGTTCTTCCGGGTGGATTATGGCCAAGCCTGTGAAGGTACCAAAGGCGGGGATCACCATTCGATTTGTTGAATGCCAGAAACACGGGAATGTCAGCGATTGACGACCTCTGCCGACGAGCTGGGCGGCCGGATGGATATGACCGGCCACATTGATCAATCCGGAAGGTATTTCAGACAATTCCATCGGATCGTGTGTGAGCAGCAAGTCGCCGATCACGGCTTGTTCATGAACGCTAATCCCATAACGAACATATTGTTGTTCACTGAGAATGTCGTGGTTACCCCGGATGAGTTGAAATTGACACGCTGGATAGTGCTTTACAATCTGACCAACAACTTCCCAATCATCATTGTATACACTATGGAAAAGATCACCCAGAAAGATTGTCCTGTTTGGGCGCAGTACATTGATCAGGTCAATCAGGCGTTCCGCATTCCTTTGGCTGGCCGCGAGCGGCACAGGTAATCCGGCACGCCTGAAGTGGTTCACTTTTCCGAAGTGAAGGTCACCAACAACCAGCGTTTCCACTGCAGGCAGCCACAACCCTCTTTCAGCAAGCAGCCGAACAACAGAATGCCCAAGATTGAATTCCGTTAAAGGTGATAGGGGCGCATTCATTTTCTACTGATGTTGCTCAGGCAAAAATCCATTAAAAAAACCTACGATCAGCTATTATAATGCGATTTCGGCTGATAACTGCAGCCCAGCCAGTGGAAACAAATTATTAACATTGCCATAACAAGAGGTCAAGAAAGTCCCCTTATCTTGTCGGAATTCAAGGTTTTCATCCGTCCAGCCAAATCCTCGCAACCCATGTTCGAACTGGAATTATCATACAGCTTACTGCTTATTATTTGTCTGGTTGCTGCGTGCGGATTTGAATTTGTAAACGGGTTTCACGATACGGCCAACGCCGTTGCCACTGTGATTTACACCAATTCCCTAAAGCCCTGGCAGGCGGTTATCTGGTCGGGTTTCATGAACTCACTCGGCGTTTTTCTTGGAGGTATCTCCGTCGCGATGGGGATTGTTAACCTTCTTCCGGTAGAAACCCTAATTGATCAAAATGTTGCCCACAGCATATCGATGGTCGGAGCTCTATTGATTAGCGCTATTTCTTGGAATTTATTGACCTGGTACTTTGGTATTCCCTGTTCCAGCTCGCATACCTTGATTGGATCCATCCTTGGCGTTGGAATTGCTTACTCGTTTTTACCCGATGCCGCAGGCGCCGCTGTAAATTGGGGAAAGGCAAGCGAAATTGGCGCGTCTCTGCTGATCTCCCCCCTATTTGGTTTCAGTGTCACCATTATACTCATGTATTTGCTCCGCGTGTTGACCAAGGGAAAGAGTTATGGCGAAGATCTCTTTAAAGAGCCAAAGAAGAATACCCCCCCGCCGCCGTTGATTCGCGGCACCCTGTTGCTCACATGCACGGGAGTGAGTTTTTTCCATGGACAAAACGATGGGCAGAAAGGCGTTGGCTTGATCATGCTAATTCTCATCGGAATTGTTCCTGGATACTTTGCTCTGGACGCCGGCTACAACGGCACTAAATTAGCTGAGCCCCTCCACCAATTGGAACTAGTCATGAGCTCAATCGATCCGGCTCCGCTATCTGAACCAGACAGAAAGGCTTTGCTGGAATCCAGGGAAGTCGATTTGCGGCTTCAGCAATCTGTTGCGAAAACAGCATCGGTTGATGAACTTCCCCGAAAAGAACGGTTCGCAATTCGCAAAGATATTCTTGTCCTGGATCGCAACCTGAACGGGCTTATGAAGAAGGAGGAGGCACGAATCAGTGTCGCTGACAAAAAGGTTGTAAAGGATAACATGAAAGCCTTGCGCAAACTCACAGATTACTCACCCGGGTGGGTCATTCTGATTATTTCACTGTCGCTGGGGTTAGGCACCATGATTGGATGGAAGCGAATTGTAAAAACCATTGGCGAAAAGATCGGCAAAGAGCACCTCACGTATGCACAGGGTGCCAGCGCAGAATTTGTTGCCATGAGCACCATTGGTATGTCGAGTTATTTCGGACTACCCGTAAGTACTACGCACGTACTTTCTTCAGGCATTGCTGGAAGTATGGTCGCCAGCAAGGGTGTAAAAAATCTTCAACCAGATACTGTACGTAACATTCTGCTGGCCTGGTTCCTCACACTTCCTGTGGTGATGACAATGTCCGGTTCGTTATTCCTGCTGTTCAGGAACATTTTCTAAGAGCTAGCAGAAGTAAAAGGGTATTTATCTAAAGCACTTCTTCACGCTGCATTCATTATTTTTCATTTTACAATCCCGTCAGAGCAAAATGGTCAATGCAATGTTCTAAAGGCACGATCCTCATTCCTTCTGATCCCACTTGAGCGCCATCTTCTTGACCCGGTCTTCCAATCGCTCGGAGGTTAATTTATCGCGACTTAAGCGGTCAACCATGATGGGAAAAGCGAAGGGCGTCGGTCGGGAAGGCTCGCGGATAATAATTTTCTGTTTGCTGATCCTCGCCAGCGCCTTTCGTAACCGCGCTTCCTCCAACTGAAAATCCATCATCTCTTCATAGGCCTGCAAAAGCAACAGGTTGGTGGAGTCATATTCGTGAAAGACATTGAAAAACAGCTGAGAAGAGGACTGCACGTGCTTGTCGCGAACGCGTTGCCCCGGGTATCCTTTGAAGATTAAACCAGCTATGCTGGCGATGTCCCTGAATTTTCGCCTGGCCATCTCCACCGAGTTGATGCTAGCCTGAATGTCTTTCAACAGGTTCTCGTCGCCCAACAGGTCGGTTTCGATTGCCTCATAAATGGGAATAGGCTGATCGGAAAGCAACTCAAAGCCATAGTCGTTCATGGCGATGGAGAACGTGATGGGGATGATTCGCGAAATGCGATAGGCCACGATAGAGGCCAGACCCTCGTGCACCAATCGCCCTTCAAACGGAAACATCACCACGTGGTACCCTTCTTCCGTCTCAAAATATTCAATGAGAAACTCGCCGTTTCGAGGCAAATGCGAAAGCTCAGCCTGCACCTTCATCAATGGCTTCAAAAATAGCAACTCTTCATCCGTTTCATTGCCCTCTGCTGCCGCATTGATTTTCTGCCGGATCATTTCACTCAACTGGGAGGATAGTGCCATTCTTCCTCCCTGCCACGACGGCACCCTTCCGGATTTCTTCTTCGTGTTTCGGACCTGCGCTTCCATGTCTTTGACGCGCACCAACTCCAGCTTTCTGCCGGCAAACCAAAAGGCATCGCCGGGGTTAAGTTGAGCAATAAAGTATTCTTCGATTGTCCCCAGAAATTTTCCTGAAACATATTTCACCTGCATGGACACATCACTGACAATGGTTCCAATCGAAAGCCGGTGTCTAAGCGCCACCCGGCGGTCAGCAACCAGGTAAATGCCTTGATCAACTTCAACCTTCCGGTATTCATCATACGCAGTAAGTGACTCTCCACCTGTGGTGATGAACCGTAACACCCATTGCCACTCGTCTTCCGATAACGATTGGTAGCAAAATGTTTTTTGTACCTCTCCCAAGATTTCAGCAGCCACAAACCCCTCCCCAGTGGCAAGTGTAATCAGGTATTGAACCAGAACATCAAATGAGCGCAGATAGGGAAGTCGATCTTCAATTATTTTCT
>JANNAZ010000251.1:0-2635 GCA_031384895.1 Cyclobacteriaceae bacterium
AAAACTACGAGGTAAAGAATTGCAGTGAAAAAGTATTTATGAAAGTAGTAGAAGAACAATGGACGATGCAGGGCGGTCTCATACAATAGAATGATTCTCAGAAGATTAGCTGTATGCAGGATCACTAGGCCCAACCCAACAAATAGCACCGCGGTTTTCGGTTTACCTCCGAAGGCAATTACAAAGGAGACAAAAACGATCATTACGTTAATGCCGTTACATCCTTCAAAAACGCGTAATACTGTTTTGGCTTCGTTGCTTAGAACAACTGTGGGCTTCATTCCACTGGCTATAGCCGAAACCGGTTCATCAAATGCAGTAAGCAATGCAGCCACCTGCTGAGTAACCCAGATGGTAACAGGATCTGGCGCAGGTTTATTGTACTCGACATAGAGCCCATACACGATGTTTCCCGCAATGTAAGCGACAACAAAGACCAGTAAGAACCGGAGTGCGGGTCGGAAATCGCGGAGTGTAGCGTTAAGGCTCATGCTTAGTCATTTCAATTTTCGGCTGGGCAAAGCAGACCGACGAATCATTTTTCAATAGCCGGAACTCCGACAATGGTCTTGCTATCAGTAAAATTTTGTGTCACAACGGCCCCTGCACCTATCCGGCAATGCTTTCCAATAGAGAGGTTTTGTAGGATTCGTGCGCCGGTCCCCACCATCGTGCCTTCCCCGATTCTAACGTTCCCTGAAATACTGCACCCTGGCATGACGGTAGACCAACTGCCTAACGATACATCATGACCAATAGTGGATGAAAGATTGAGGATGACAAAATCTTGCAACTTAATTCCGGTTGTCATGATCACCCCAGCGGTTACGATGCAGCCTTTTCCAAACGTATTTGTCGATGAGCCTGCGTTCGCATCGGGATGGATCAAAACCGGGTAGTGTACTTGCACCTGGGTTATTTTCTCCACCAGTGCTTTCCTGACAACAGGGTCAGCCACTGCAATTACAAGATTCAGCGGTTTCTTATTCAAGTTGATCTCCGCCAATCCACCCAATACCGGGAGACTATCAACCAACTTACCTTTCAAGACACCGTCATCAAAGAATCCGATCAGGTTCCATTGGTCATTTGACTGGTTAATCTGCTGAATCAAGCAAGCTGTTTCACGGCCGAATCCGCCGGCGCCGTATATGGCGAGGTCTTTCATTGCCGAGTTCGGTAATCGGCAATAGGTAGCCGGTAATTGGTAATCGGAAAATGGTAATCGGTCATTGAGTTCCCTTAAATGGCTCTTCCGTGAGTGAAACGTCCTTCTTGAAGGATAAAAGTAGCATAATCGTCCTGAAAAGAATGAGCAAGTCGAGACCAGCCGAGATATGCTTGACATAATAGTTATCCAGGGCGAATTTCTCATGCCAGGAAATGGAATGGCGGCCATTGACCTGGGCCCAGCCAGTAATGCCGGGGAGGACATCGAATCGTTTCATTTGGGCAGCTGAAAACAGTGGACCGTATTCGATGGGCATGGGGCGGGGACCAATGAAGGACATCTCGCCCAGTAGCACATTCCAAAGCTGAGGGAGTTCATCGAGGCTTGTGGTGCGTAAGAAGTTGCCAAGCCAGAATTTCCGCTCAGGCAAAGGAAGGCTTGCATCTGTTGCCAGCGTTCTGAGCTTGTACAACTTGAATGGCTTCCCATCCATGCCCGTCCGTTGTTGCTTAAAGATCATTGGGAATTGGCGAGTGAGCAAAAAAGCCAGGGCCACCACCAGGAACAAGGGCAAGATGAGGATTATGCCAACGGCAGCGGCAGACCGGTCAAGCACTGGCTTTATGAAAGACATGTATATTCCTGGCATCTACCTCACCCCCAGCCCCTCTCCGAGGGTAGTTTCCGTTTCCGCTTCTGACTCTGCTTGAACTCCCTTGCGATGATTCATAATCCCAAAATTCATATGAATTATTGGATCACGATCCGTAAATTAATATGACATATTGGATTACAATCCAGAACACAACAATATGAGCGTGAAATTGATCATCCAGGAAAATCTTAGAGGAAAGAACCAATCTTTTCCTTACGCATAAAGAGACACCGATTTAAGTTCCTTTGCCAGGTTGTGAATAACTGTCTCAATTTTCTTTGCTTGTTTGGCCGATGGATTTTTGACACCCGATGCATATTGCCTTAACAAGCCGGGATTAATGCCAGAAAGATCCGCTATTCGGGTCTGATTAAGAAAATCAAAACTCTCAAAAAATGCAGATATATCATAGGCTTGATTAAATACGGCATCAATTCCATAAAAATCTTTGATCAGCTTGCTCATTTTTCTTTCCAGTATTTCTACTGTAGAGCCAAAATCGGTCATAAGATTATTACGGAAGTTTACCCTGCCCCAGAGCTTTCCATCATCCCCTTTTTCAATGATCAAATTAATTTTAGCCATTCGTGTTTAATTTATTTAAGACCAGCTTGTTTCAGTATTGAGTTCAGGGTTCCTTTAGGAATGTCACCTCCATGAACAGGAACTGTTACTTTTCCCTTCTTTTTCATATGCACCAACTGAAGATGGCTCCCTCTTTGAGTTTTTTCAATCCATCCATCTTCCCGTAAAACCCTAAGAAGCTCCCTGACCTTCATGATCATACAAAGGTAGCAATTTAGCTACCT
>JANNAZ010000337.1:0-6863 GCA_031384895.1 Cyclobacteriaceae bacterium
TCCGCTGGCCCTCTCCATGAACATGACACGTATGTCGCTTGGAGAAAATGTGAAGTACTATGATATTGAGCTCCTTCTGCTTGCCAAGGATAATAACCTGAAGACCTATAGCCTCGAGGCCATTGATCGCGAGGCAAAAGCCATTCAAGCCTTTCCTCTTAAAGATCAGGAAGTGGCATTGCTTCATAGCATTAGTAATTTCGAAAAACAGAAATCTGAATATCTCAATTTGGAGGTGGCCTACGTAGCCGGCGATCTGGATAAAGTTTTTGAATACACACTTCACCCCACCGAAAACAACCCTGATTTTGTTCGCGAATTCTACACGATGCGAAACCAGGAATGGCTGCCCAAAATTGACAAGATGATTAATGCGCAACCATCCTTTGTTTCGATCGGCGTTGCCCACCTGGAAGGTGAACAGGGCCTGCTATCGCTGCTTAGAGGGAAGGGTTACACACTGACTCCATTGTCAGTAAAGCGCTAACCATCACCCAATATATTTGGTAAGGATGTCTGCCAAGATCAGCAGTCCTTCACGGAGTGGCTCATCTTTGAGATGGGAAAGGTCATCGCTTGTAAGCCCTTCTTTAGTCACTTTCGTATCCAAACTCGCTCCACCCTTGGACTTTGCTTCGGCCATTTCTTTCCGACGTTGGGCTTCGTTGAGCGAAATTTTTGTTATCGCAAAATTCTTTTTGGCATCGTCTACCTCTCCAGCATATCGCTTGAGCGATAAGTCGAATTGAAGACGTTCCTGGTAGTCGCGCGTCAGGCTGGCTACCAGTTTATCCGTTACGCTGGGAGCTTTCTGGAATTCAGTTTTCTTTATCACATCCCAGGGTAGCGCACTCGGGCGCGAACTCTCTCCGAACTGCTCCGGGTTTAAGGCTGAAGGCAAAAGAATGTCCGGCGTCACTCCCTTATTCTGCGTGCTGCTTCCAGTTACGCGATAAAACTTTTGAGAAGTCAGATTTAATTGGCCCACCTTCTCCTGGTCTGTAATCCACCGTTCAAGGTCCAGCACCGATTGTACCGTGCCCTTGCCAAACGTGGACTCACCCACAATAACCCCTCGGTGATAATCCTGAATAGCGCCAGCGAAAATTTCTGAAGCCGATGCGCTGAACCGGTTGGTGAGAACCACCAAGGGCCCATCATAGGCCACCTCCTTGTCTTCATCTTTGAGTACCTCAACCCGGTTAGCCGGATCCCTAACTTGAACAACAGGTCCTTCCTTGATGAATAAGCCGGTGAGGTTGATGGCCTCGGGCAAAGAACCCCCGCCATTGTTCCGAAGGTCCATCGCAATTCCATTCACGCCTTCCGCTTTCAACTCCTGAATGATCTTCTTGACATCCTTCGTTGTACTCCGGTAATTCGGATCACCCTTCTGATAAGCTGCGAAATCCATATAAAAACTCGGAAGAGAAATCACACCAAGTTTTAGATTCTTGTCATTAACTGAATAGTTGATTATTCGCTTTTTAGCTGCCTGATCTTCAAGCTTTACTTTATCTCTAACGAACGCAATAACAATGGGGAGCCCACCAACTCCAGTCTGTGCAGGAAGTATCTGGAGCCGAACGTCAGTGCCCTTTGGGCCTTTAATAAGCTTTACTACTTCGTCTAACCTCCATCCGACAACATCCACCATCTCTCCATCCTTGCCCTGGGCAACGCCAGTGATCAGGTCATTGGCATGCAACTGCTTAGACTTATCAGCTGGTCCGCCTGCAATAATTTCGAACACTTTTGTGTACTCATTGTCAGTCTGAAGTCTAGCCCCGATTCCCTCCAATGACAAACTCATGCTTTGCTTGAAGACATCCGAAGCTTTTGGGCCCAAGTAGCTGGTATGTGGGTCATAGGCTTCCGTAATGCAATTCATATAAATACTGAACACATCTTCGCTGTTGATCTGATCGAATGATTTTACCAAACGCGCGTACCGCTTTTTTAAGATATCCGCAATCTCTAACTGGGTTTTGCCAGCAAGCTTCAGCCCTAGCGCCTGACTCTTAATGATCTTCCTCCAGGTTTGATCCAACTCGGTCGATGAGGAGGCCCAAGGAGCCTTCTCACGCTCCGTTTCGTAGTACTCGTCTACCGTGTAGTCAAACTCCTGGTCTACCAGGGTATTCAGAACATACTCCAGGCGGGTTTTGTAGCGCTGCTGAAATACGGTGTAGATCGAAAACGCTGGTGTTACGTTCTCAATCCGTGTCAAATCATCCAATTTCTGACGGTATCTGTCAAACGACCGGATATCTGAATCCAGGAAATAGATCTTGCTGTTATCCAATTCAAGGAGGTAACTATCCAGGACAACGGATGACAATGAATCATTGAATTTAATCCTTCTAAAATGATGATTATCAAGCAAGTAAGATACAACTCTTGCTTCTTTTCCGAAGACAACTTTCGGCCGCAATTGCGTTGTATCCGGCGCAAATGAATACCCGCTGATACCGGAAATCAGCATCAATCCTACGAACACGCTTTGCTTCATACGGAAAACAATTAAGGCCATTCTGTATATAACGGAAATCCCGAGAAGGGGATGCTATGGTTTTGCAGTCTTGTCGAGATCAAATTCTTCAAGGAACTTTTGGGCCTGCTCCAATGACGCAAATTCATAGAATCGCTTGCCTGAAAGGACAGAATGGATCTCTATTTTAACGGCGTCAATATTCTTTGTGTTCCGCTTGGTTGTTCCGCGTAGTTTCATGTAGTCTTCTCCCTCCTTTCGGGAGATTGGAAACGCTGTCGCCCGTACATTCTTACAGTACTCACACTTGTAGTGCTTAATCATCTCCTTTGCAGAACCATCTTCATACTGCTGGGAAATTTCTTCTTGCACGACCTTCATCGTAAAGAACCCGCAATTATGACACCGAAGGGCAGTAAGATGACCTTGATATTTTTCAATTTGGATGTCTCCTGACTTGTCATCAATCCAGACGTCGTAGTCAATGGAAAAGATATCTTCCTCTGACTGGCGTCCTTCATCAAGGTGGACATCCTCTTCTTCCTCGGTCAACAGCCGCATCCGATTACCTGTCTTGGGGTTATGCCGAGGCATGTAACGCCACTTCTTAAGCTTGGAATTGAGTTTGGTTGGGTAATAGTACTGAAGCACCAGTTTGGCAACGTAACCTATCAGAACAGCTCCGGCAAATCCGAAGAAGATGCGAACAAAGAACCAAACTCCAACAGTGTTCAATACGCGTTCTCCCGAACCATACAGGTTAATAAATAAGCCGATTGCAGCGCCGAAGCAGTAGAACGACCACTGATACCACTTTACCTCCTGAGAATTTATGTAGTCATACTTCGCCTTAAAATCCTTGATAAGTGCAACACGAAGGTTGTGTAGGAGGTAGATAATAACACCCAGGGCAATCAGGATAATACCCCCAACGATCATGACGTTGTACCAGGCCTGCAAGAAGGGGCTCAATTCACTTATATTTTGCATTCGTGCGCTCTATAATATGGTCTCAAAACTACAACAAAAAACGATTAGGAGGCGGATATAGTACATTTCACTGCTCCAAAATCGACTCGAGGTCAGCCGGAGAATACCCTTTCGATTTGATGGTCTTGTTGTCGGCTTTTCTGTATACCAACCACTTATCCCCCTCATTCAGGTAGTAGCAGTCCGTGTTGTCTCTCGACTTATAAAATTCAACGGTTTCCAATGCCTCCTGTTCGCTGGCGCAGGCTTTGCTCATATTGGATCGCTGGACTTCCTCAAACAACGCGTTGAACTTGTCTCCTAACCCAAACTCCAAAACAGCACCTGACAAAACATATTGAAGGTCGCACAGCGCGTCGGCGACAGCCACGATATCGTCTGCCTGGATGGCTTCTTCCAACTCTTTTAGTTCCTCGGCAAGCAATTCAACCCGCAAGCGGCAGCGCTTCTCCTCGGGGATGGTCGGAGATGGCAGTATGGGATGCTTGAAGGTCTTGTGAAATTCGGCAACAAGTTGAAGTGACTCGGGTTGTTTCATAATCCTGTTTGAGGCCAAAATAGCAGTTTATATTTCCCAAGCCAACAGAATAGCCAATTTATGACTGATCACTTTTTATATTTGCCCCCTGATTTAAGCTGATTCGGATGACCCAGAATTTCGTTCAAGAGCTAACCTGGAGGGGCATGATTCATGACCTTATGCCTGGCACAGAAGCTCGGCTGCTCCAGGAACGGACTCCAGGCTACATTGGCTTCGATCCTACTGCTGATTCCTTACACATCGGCAACCTGGTGCAGATCATGACGCTGGTTCATTTCCAGCGGTGTGGGCACAAGCCATTGGCCCTCGTGGGAGGTGCCACCGGAATGGTCGGAGATCCCTCCGGCAAATCCGCAGAGCGAAATCTGCTTTCAGAAGACATTCTCAGACACAATGAAAGTTGTGTGAAAAAACAATTGGAGCGTTTCCTCGACTTTTCTCCAGGTGCCGCCCAGGCGGAAATGGTCAATAACTACGACTGGTTCAAAGACTTCCTTTTTCTTGATTTTATCCGTGAAGTCGGCAAGCACCTTACGGTTAATTATATGCTGGCCAAGGACGCTGTTCAGAAACGACTGGATACTGGTCTTTCTTTCACGGAGTTTACCTACCAGCTGGTGCAGGGATACGATTTTTATTGGCTTTACAAGAACAAGGGATGCCGTCTTCAAATGGGAGGATCGGACCAGTGGGGAAATATTGTAACGGGCACTGAATTGATCCGGCGCAAAGCGGGCGGTGAAGCATTTGCGTTGACTACACCGCTAATCAAGAAGGCCGACGGGACCAAATTTGGAAAAACGGAACAGGGCAACATCTGGCTTGATCCAAAAAAGACATCCCCATATCATTTCTATCAATATTGGATAAACGCATCGGATGAAGATGCTGCTTCCTTCATCCGGATATTCACAGACTTGCCCCAGGAACAGGTAACCTCACTGATAGCGGACCATACCAAAGCGCCGCACGCACGTGCCCTTCAACAAGAACTCACCCGGCATATCATGGTTCGAGTGCATTCACAAACTGACTACGAAACATCACGGAATGCTTCCCAAATTCTGTTTGGACAATCAGCGACAGAGGACCTGGAGAAGCTAGATGAGGGCACCCTGTTGGCTGTCCTTGACGGGGTGCCGGTCATCCATGTCCAACGAAGTGAATTGTCAGCAGCCGGTACGATTACCGATCTGTTATCTGAAACAACTTTAGGAAAGATTTTTGCTTCCAAAGGTGAAGCCAGGCGCATGATCCAGGGCGGAGGCGTTAGCATCAATAAGGCAAAAGTTGATGATCCGAATCAAGTGCCCAAGTTCCCGCTTCTGCACGGCAGGTATCTTCTCGTTCAAAAAGGGAAAAAGAACTACTTCTTACTTGTTGTTGAATAACTTGCTATGACCTGGATTGAGTTATTCAGAAGTGCGCGGGGGCGGTGGGCGACACTCTTTTGCCTGATCGTCGTTTCCATGATCTTCTTGTATATGCCAACCTATTACGATGAGGTCATTAGCCCAAAGCCGGGTATATTGATCAATGACCCGATACTGAATTTATTTACCCCTATCGACTGGTCAACGGCTGTGTTTGGCATTCTGACAGTCGCCATCATTCAAACGATGATAGCTTACGCGGGTTCCGCTACACTGTTCATGACCGCGCTGATGACGTTTTGCGTTGTGAATATTATTCGGATGACGACGATGTATCTAATTACGTTGGAGCCACCTTCAGACATGATTTTGCTGATTGATCCAATTTCAGCCTCCTTTGTCTATCCACATAGTGGGTTTGCCAAGGACCTCTTTTTCTCCGGGCATGTAAGCACCATGATGGTATTGGTCTTGATAGAAAGAAACCGGATATGGTTCCTTCTCAAGGTAGCTGCAACGGCTTTAATGGCCCTATTTCTCGCTTGGCAACATGTTCACTACACCGTTGATCTCCTTGCGGCCCCTTTTGTTACCTATTTGGTTTTTTTGGGTGTAAAGAGATACCTGCGGGGTGTCCCCATGAAGAATCCCCCAAAATCACAGAAAATCGCATAATTTAGCTGAATTGGACGGTCCAGGTAGTAACAATTCCGCAAGATTCCCGTAAATTGCGGGTTAGTATAAGACTTAAACAGAAAGAAGGACAATGCGCGATCAGGTTGACACTGGCAAGAAGAATAAAGTAAATGGAACTTATCCTCGTTTTACGTTAGGTAGCAAGCTAACTGAAGAGCAGAAAGCCTTCTTTGACACCTACGGTTTTATTCATTTCAAGAAGTTTGTTGATAAGGAAGCGGTTACGGAAATGCTGAAAGAATCTGAACGGGTTCAACAGCAGTGGATTGACGAAGGCAGGAAAGTTGTGAATGGTGTTCCCATCAAGTTTGGTACCGATGTCGATGGCAAGCGGATTGTTCAGCGCTTTGCCTTTCTAAATCAATTTTCTCCCCTGTTTGAGAACTTCCTCAAAGACCCCAGAATAGAGGCACTCTTTGAATTCATTGGAGCACCTGATTCCCGTATTGGAATTAATGAGAAAGACGGATTGGTCTTTAATCATTATGTGAATACGGAGAAAAGTAATTTCAGTCAACTTGGCTGGCACACCGATTCACTGCGCGACCTTTTTGTTGGAAATAAAATTATGCCGATGCTGAATGTCGGTCTTCACATGGATGATTCGTCGCCGGAGAATGGCGGCCTGCGTATCCTGCCGGGCACACACAACAAAGGCATTCGCACAATACTTTTCGGCAAGTTCTATTACAGCAACAAAGCTGACAAGAAAGAAATGGGGTTGACTGTTGAGCCTGGGGACCTAACCGTGCATGACGGTCGTATCTGGCAC
>JANNAZ010000346.1:0-2747 GCA_031384895.1 Cyclobacteriaceae bacterium
CGCATCTGAACCAACCACTGCGTGTGCACAGCCTCCTGGCAGACTTCACATTGGAGGATGTATGGCGTGCACCGGTCACGCTGGCTTCAACCCACAGCCTACGTTTATTTATGGATCAGTTCAAGGTAGGTGAGGGGCAGACCCTGAATAGGGGTATGGCTGGCCTTCTTTTTAGAATCCGTCTCTGGGTGGGAAAGGTGCTAAAGTGGGATGAAAAGGTGCCGCATGATCACCTGGTTCCTGGCAGTATCCGTTTTCGATATGCCCAACAAGAGAACCTGACATACAGAGATCTTCCAGCCCCTGGTTCAGGAAGTTTCATACCGGTATATCAACTTGAAAACGAAATCCTCTCCGAAATTGAGAATGCGACCGTACATGCCGCCCTGCATTTTAGCCGTGTGCCTGCCGGCCCTGATGCATGGACCATTCATATGGCGGTGTATGTAAAGCCCAAGGGTTGGTTTGGCAGTTTGTACATGATATTGATCAAGCCTTTTCGCATTTGGATTGTCTATCCGGCACTTATGAATGCGGCAAGGAAGAATTGGGAAAGATATCTTACGACCTGATTCAAAATCACAATAGTTGATTCACTTCATCAGGGATTCAGCGTAACAGTAACATTATCAATATTTGCTGAAACACTGCAACCCGCACCTCCTCCACAGACAGCCTCTATTAATACCGAAATACCTTGAGAGACATCTGTTCCATTAGCAATTGTAAATGTTCCTGTAAATGTTGCCCAGTTGCTACCAGGCACGGGTGCAGGACTAAAAACATGAGTGAATGATGCACCAGGGGAAACACGTTCACCAAACAACAATACATTGAATATTCCGCCTGGCGGCATAACATCGCCTTTATAGTCGAACTTTACTTGAACCACGTCGCCAGCCATTACAACTCCTGCTCCGATTCTTTCTTGCTTAAATGCCGGATTACTCGGACCACCTGTTGTAAGCCTACCTGACCAAGCCCCACCGTTGTAACTCGTATTTTCTAATACAGCAGTGCCGCCATTTTGAAATAGCATCCAACCTTCGGTGGTCCCTATTTCAAAGTTTCCATTTGCAACTAACCCCCCGTAGAACAGTGTATCCTTAAACACATCAGAAGCTCCAGCAGCATTTGACGCTGTCAATTGTACAAAATATGTACCCGGTACATATGTGTATATGGGACTAGTCTCCGTGCTGGTTTCACTGTCCCCAAAGTCCCACAGATATGCTGTTGCGTTGGTAGATGTATTGACAAAGGTAACTGTTCCGCTCTCTGCGTTGGCAGTATAGGTGAAGCCAGCCGTTACATTCGAAGGCGTTGCACTTTTATCCTCACATCCAACAAAGAAAATCAATATGCTAAACATCAACGTCAGCTTCCCGTACTTCATAAATTTGCTCATAGTTTTAATCGAAGAAATAATTGTCGTGGTTGGATTTTCCATAAATATGCTCTTAATAAAGTTAATGTGTAAGAAAATAGACCCTTTTAAAAAATTTTGATTGTGTTGCGAGGCGTTCAAGCACGTAGGACAACGGGGTAGCGCAGAAAAAAGGAGCCCCTAAAATTGGAGCTCTGAAACTGCAACATTAAGCCACCACCGAGCAACTCGTGGTAGGCAAGAACTGTAGAAAGCTTCTTTGATCCCAGTGTGCCGAATCGTGGCAATTACGTTACTATTCATTTCAAGGGATTCGAAGGAAGTTACGTAGGCTAAAGCGAAGGGTTTCAGCCAATCCAGGAGCAGTATAAGAGTTATATAATGTACGGCGTGGAGCCTGCCCCGAGCCTTCGAGGGGTTATGTAGCTTTGGTTTCCGGGCCTTGCTGAGGGCTTTGCAGAAGTTTTTGTGCGGTGGGTCCATAGGCACCTAATCTTTTCATTTACAAGCGGACTGGGGCAGCGACACTCTTTGGGCAGGCTTGGGAAGTGCGTTGGCAAATGAAATTGAAAAGTCTACATTTTTAGTCCCGTAGTGCATTTAGTCTGGTTTGCCAGATCAAAAGGCATCTATTTTTTTGCTATTACGTTATAATAGTATTACATTGCACTACTAGTAACCAAAACGCTTTCGGGTGATTATTACATTTTCATGCAAGAACACAGAACTAATCTGGAATGGATATACAGCTAAAAAATTCCCTTCAACAATTCAACAAACGGCCAGGAGGAAACTTGTACATATCCACGCTGCGATATCGATCAATGATCTTAGGGTTCCTCCTGGAAACAGGCTGGAAAAACTTAAGGGAAGCGATTTTCACAGCATTCGAGTTAATGATCAATGGAGAATCGTCTTTAAATGGGTACATGGAAACGCATTTGAGGTTGAAATAACAGATTATCACTAATTGACAAGAAAATGAAAAAGCTAAGAAAAGTACATCCCGGTCAAATCCTGAAGTTGGACTTTCTGGATGAAATGAAAATTTCGTCTTATGCATTGGCAAAAGGGATTGGGGTTGATCAAACCAGGATCAGTCAGTTGATCAAAGGGACAAGAAATTTGTCCGCAGATACAGCTATACGCCTGGGTAAATTTTTCAATGTTTCGCCCGAATTCTGGCTGAATATTCAAAGCAGGTTTGACCTTGAGCAAGAAAGGGAAAGGAATTCTGAATATGAGAAGATCACTCCCTATCACTAGCAATTGACCGGTTTGAATTTTTCTTAGCTTTTTCATTTTCTTGTCAATTAGTGATAATCTGTTATTTCAACCTCAAATGCGTTTCCATGTACCC
>JANNAZ010000413.1:0-5099 GCA_031384895.1 Cyclobacteriaceae bacterium
TTGTTCGCCTTGGCTAGCAGTTCATTCTGTTGAAGAATTTTTTCTTCCGCCATCTTGCGTTCATGAATCTCGATGAGTGAACCGATCACTACCTGGAGATCTCCCTCGTCATTGACCTTGGCGATTCCTGTATCCTGAAACCATCTGTAGTCTCCGTCCTTTCTACACATGCGCACCTCATTTTGATAAGGGGTTCGTGCACTCATGTGGCGTTGGACAGATTCAGTCGTACGGGCAATATCATCTGGATGAACCATCTCCAGGAATGTTTCCAGAGTCACGCGGGTCATCTCAGAGGGGCCATATCCAAGGAGTGTTTTCCAATAATCGCTCACTTCGACGCGATTCTCCTTCACATTCCATTCATAGATCCCGGCACGCGTACCCTTCAGCGCCATAGCATATCGCTCCTCGCTCTTCTTTAAATCTTCTGAAGTCTTCGAAATGGCCTGTTGACTTTCAATCAGGCCCCGCTCCGACTCCTTGTTTCGGCTAATCAGAAACTGCACGATGAGAATGGTGGTGAGAAGGCCTGTACTGAAATTAGCCAGGAAATTAACCCGCATCATGGCGGGGTCGGTCAATGGAGAAATCATCAGATTAAAATCTACCAGAAGTGCAAGATAACCAAGGCCAATCGGCAAGAGGCCAAAGAAAAGTTGAACCACCTTTCCGTAGGTGCTGAACAGAATAAGCCCCATTACGGATGTATTAGCGAAGAAGAAGTATACTCCTCCCTGGGGATGATCTACGTCTGCAAATAGGTAAATAATTGCATTGACCGTAACAACCAGGAACAGGTTGGTCAGTAAGTAGTATCCTTTGCGGTTCAGTATGATGGCGGATATCCCGATCGCAATCATGAGAAGGTACCACGGGATAAATGCAAAAACTTTGTTACTCCAATCCAGGCCAATGTAGAATGCTGTGACCAGTAGCAACAGCAAAACAAACTGACCTCGCAACACGGCAAACTTGTACTCTAACCTGGAAGGTATTCGCTTTGATCCCAAGAGAATGTTTCTGAAAAGCTGCTTCATATGCTAGGGCAATTAATTTACCCTTTAAGGATACTCTTCAGTGCGACTAAGAAAGTGTCGATATCACCTTGCGAAACAAACACATGGCATGAAATCCGGATCGCATTGTGCTGCGTTAGAACTTTCACGATGATATCCTTTTCTTTCAAAAGGGAATACACGTCACTATTCTTTTTCTTGAGAAGTTCAAAACTAACAATCCCTGTCGCCAGTAATTGGTTCTCCGGGCTGAGAACTCGCAGTCCGTCTATTTTTTTCAGTTCTGCGAAGCAATAGTTACGTAACTCAAGGCAATAGGACTGACTTTTTGAGACCCCCAATCCGGTGTGCCAATCTATCGAAGCGCCCAGCCCAATATGAATAGCCACATTGCGCGTTCCAGTTGCTTGTGTATAACTTTCAAATCCTGACATGGCAAAGACGGGCGGTACGCTACCGGGAAATCCTTTACGCACATACAAGAATCCGGTTTCCTTTGGCCCCAAAAGCCACTTATGACCACTGCTTGAATACGCGTCAGCGCCAAGCGCCTTCACATCTACCGGCGTTAAGCCTGGAGCCTGGGCACCGTCGACCAACAGAAAAATTCCCCGAGCAGTGGTAATTTTTGAAATCTCAGCCAACGGCATCAACATCCCGGTGACGGTATTCACATGACTAAGCATGATGAGTCGGGTGCGTGGGGTAATGGCCTTCTCGATGACGCGAACTATGTCATCCTTGTTTTCAGGAGGCAGTTGCAGTTCAACTTTCCGGACAATTGCTCCTCTTGTGCGGGTGAGAAACTCAAGACCTATTTCTCCACCTCCGTGTTCGAGGGTTGTCGTAAGAATCTCATCATCCTTTTGAAGCGGGAACAACTGACATACTAAACTGAGTCCTTCTGTTGTATTTCGCGTAAGCAAAACTTCAGTTACATCAGCGTGGATGAAGTCAGCAACTTTCTTTCGAACGGCCTCCATCTTCAGGCCCAGTCTACCCCAGTTTTCAGACACAGGGTCTTTCTCCAGAGTCCACATGGCATCTACTACAGCGTCAAGGACAACGCGTGGGCTGGGTCCAAGGCTTCCTGTATTCAGATAAACGCGGCCCTCTGGAACAAGCAATTGCTGCCGAATACCCTCGACGGAAGTGGTGACAGGAAAAGCGTTCACATGGCTTAGGCTCTGCAGCATGCTTGCTCCAGCAAGCGCACTTGTTCGCTGAATGAACGATCTGCGAGACGTCATAAGAGACGGAATATTAGCGTGTGGCGGCCAGTCATGTGCAATTAAAACTCCACGCGTTCAATGGCCCTTAACGGAACAGCATGACCGCCAAACAGCTCTACAAAGTCATTCTCCAATTCTATGAACTTGGACTTGACCAGGATTCGGTTTCCGTCAGCCAGCCGAACAATTAGCGTAATCTCGTCGTGATCATCATACGTCTTGATAGTCGCGGACCGCAAAGAAAGTTCCCGGTACACGCGATCAAACTCTTCCTTGAGAACATCCTCCTTCGGGAAATGCTCTTTCGAAAGGGCTTCTGGAGACATGGGGATGGATTTCATTTCCCGCTCTTTCCATTCGGTCAACTCTCTCAGAAACCATTCCCGTGCCTCTGAGCGCCAGGCCATACTTCGCAGTAGCAAATCAACCGTATCCTCTTCTACTTGGGTATAAAGCCCGCCGTCGATAACGCTCTCAAAAAGCTCAAGAGCATCATCCAAAGAAATTGTGCCATCCGAACTTTTGCCGATCGCCTTTTCCGCTAGCTCGAACAGCGGCCCATCGACTGTTATCCCATCAACAACTTTATGGTAGCTCATCGTACTATTCATTAACTATAGCCGATCTCCCAATTTTACTCCTTTCAACTCTTCCTGAAGTACGAACGGCTGATTTCGAAGCCGCTTTCCAGTAGCTTTGAAGAGGGCATTCGCCACCGCAGCGCCCGTTGGCGGAAGCGCAGGCTCACCCAGGCCAGTCGGATCAATTCCATTGTCTACGAAATGAACATCAACGTCTGGAACTTCTTTAAGCCGAATAAGCCGAAACGTGTTGAAATTTCGCTGCTCTGCGACGCCATCCTTGAAAGACAGGTTACTGAACATCGCGTGGCCCATGCCATCGACAACACCACCCCTCACCTGCTGCATCGCGCCACTCTTATTAACTACAATCCCACAGTCAACGGCTGCATGAATCTTTTGGATTACCGGTTTTCCTTTCTTCATTTCGACATCAGCAACCTGGGCCACATAAGATAGATGAGAAAAGTAAACACTGAAGCCCTGATGGATGCCCTTGCGGGTTCCCCACCCGGATTTATCCGCTGCTAATTGAATAACGGACTTCATGCGGTCGATATCGTATTTGATCGCTCCTACGGGAGATGCTTTCGCACGATCGAGAAGCTTGAGCCGAAATTGTATCGGATCCTGATTGGCCGCCAGGGCGACTTCATCCAGAAAAGATTGTTCTGCGAACGCAAGGAAGTTGGTAATCGGCGCACGCCACGGTCCCGTTGTTATCGGTGACTTGTGCTCCACCGATTCAATGAGCAGGTTTTCTATCGCACCAGACGGAAAGTTATCTGCCCTTGTACTGTTACCCGAATTGATCCCAACCCCGCGGAGTCGATAGCCGGTCATCACTCCGTGTGCATCCAATGAGGCTTCAAAACGATATCGAACGGCTGGTCGGTAACTTCCCCCGCCCATATCGTCTTCGCGTGTCCATATTACTTTCACAGGAGCCTTGATAATGCTCGAAAGCTCAGCAGCTTCAAGAACGTAGTCTGCTTTAAGTCGTCTGCCGAACCCGCCGCCCAGGCGTGTTAATTCCAATGTTATCTTGTCCGGGGAAATGCCCAGCAACTTTGCAGTTTCATTGCGCGCCAGGTCAGGCGTTTGTGTAGGGCCTACCAATTCAACTCCGTCTTCCCTCACGTGGGCGAAGAAATTCATCGGCTCCATCGGGTTGTGCGGGAGGAACGGGCACTGGTATTCACTTCGAACAATTTTCGCGGCCAATTTAAATGCCGCTTCTACGTCGCCATCCTTCCGGCGTTGGGTTGCCTCCCCCTTGTCAAGAAGCTCTTTGAATAACCGATCATGATCAGACGTACTCTCCAGTGTTCCTTCAGGCTCGTATTGAATATTCAGCGCCTTTCGGGCCTTATTCACTTGCCAGGTGGACTTGCCAACCACAGCAACATTATTCTTGAAGGATACCACGTCAATTATTCCTGGCATCGCTTTAGCCGAAGCGCTGTCTACCGACTTGAGCTTCATTCCAAATGCAACGGGTCGCTGAATCATTGCAAACAGCATACCCTCCCGATAAAAATCCATGCCGAATAGCGGCTTCCCGGTCACAATGTCCTGGTTATCGACATTCCGTACGGCTGTCCCGATCAGGGTAAAGTCTTTCTTGTCTTTGAGCTTGATTTCAGCCGGAATAGCAATGGTTGAAGCCTCCGTGGCAAGCTCACCATAACTCAATGCGCGACCACTATCCTTGTGTATCACTCTGCCTTTTTCGGTAGTCAAAGCGCTGGATGGAACACCCCATCTTTTGGCAGCCGCTTCAACAAGGAGGTATCGCGCCGTAGCACCAGCCTTACGAAGTCGTTCCCAGGAATGTGGAATCGCTCCACTTCCACCGGTCAACTGCCGCTCGAAGCGCTTTGTATCCAACGCCGCCTGAACAACTTTTACAGTGCTCCAGTCGGCATCCAGTTCCTCGGCTATGATCATCGGAAATGAAGTCTTGATATTCTGGCCTACCTCCGGATTCGGAGAGAATATGGTGATCACACCTTCCGGAGAAATGGATAAGAAACTGTTAAAAGAGATATCTCCAGCAAGCGCTTTCTCAGGAGAAACTATACTAAAACCAGCAGCATCCGAATCTGACCAGTTAAATCCCAAAAAGAGTCCACCAGAAATAGTGGTGCTGATTTTCAAGAAGTTACGTCTGTGAAGAGAAGTTGAGATTGACATGGCTAGTTCGTTTTGTTAGATGCTAGAAGAACTGCTTCACGAATACGGTGATAGGTTCCGCAACGGCACAG
>JANNAZ010000419.1:0-18631 GCA_031384895.1 Cyclobacteriaceae bacterium
CTCCATGACCACACTCGATATCTGCCTGATCCAATGGGATACCAACAACCGCTCTATGCAGAAAGTGCTTGACGCGGTAAGTGACGAAAACTTTCACAAGCCCGTAGTACCGGGAGGCAATTCGCCTTCGTGGCTGCTGGGTCACCTGGCCGACACCGACGACGCGTTGCTCGAACTCTTTGGCATTCGGGACAGAATGTTTCCCGAGTTGGCAAAAATTTACAACCATGAACGTGGCACCAATCAGAACGGGCATTTATCCAAACAAGAACTCACTACAAAATGGAAGGCCATTCTTTCCGTGCTGGACGCCACTTTCAAATCCATGAGTGAATCCGACTGGCATGGAAGACATACGGCAGTATCCGAAGAAGACTTTAAGAAACAACCACACCGGAACAAACTAAATGTCATGCTCAGTCGTGTGACCCACAAAGCCTCCCACCTGGGGCAAATTGCTCTACAACACTAGCTGTTGCAATACTGAACTATGATTTGTTGAAAGGATCTTTGAAGAAACCTCACCAAGCGGACGCTTCAAGCAATATCCTTAAACAAAACTCTTTTCCCGGAACAACATTGGGTTTATTGAGAACATATCAGGGCATGATCTGTTTTATGAAGAACTAAAACAAAAAATCATGAAACAATTATTTTCTATTCTATTGGCTCTTGTTGTGTCATCGAGTGCATTTGCTCAAGCAAAAGACGTTGTTGACATTGCCATCAGCTCCCCCGATCATACAACACTGGTAGCAGCCGTTAAAGCCGCTGATCTAGTTGCTACATTAAAAAGCAAAGGGCCTTTCACGGTATTTGCACCGACGAACGCGGCATTCGCCAAGCTTCCCGCTGGTACCGTTGACAATTTGTTGAAGCCTGAGAGCAAGGCGCAATTGGCCAAAATTCTTACTTACCATGTAGTAAGTGGTAACCTGGATGCGGCTGCTGTTGTCGCTGCAATCAAAGCCGGAAATGGTAAAGCTGTTGTTACAACCGTAAGCGGTGGAAAACTAACCGTGACGCTTGACAAAGAGAAAGTGAAATTAACCGACGAATCTGGCAACTCAGCCTATGTAATCGTTGCGGATCTGAAAGGAAACAATGGCGTTGTTCATGTTATTGATGGAGTAGTTCTTCCCAAGTAATTAATTTGTGGGTAGGGTTTGAAATGGGCTCCCCGTGAATGGGGAGTCCTTTCTTTTTTCCCCCCTGTCCAACGCCTTAAGGTGTAGGACAGCCTGATGATTAACGTTAATTCTCTATTCCCGGCGGCTCGATGCGCACCTTCACTCGAAGAAACCTATACTATCAGGAAACGAATACCCTAATTTCGAATTTCCGTACGTGTTGTTTGCCAGTTCGGCAGTTGCAATGGCTACAAGGTGTATAAAGCGGCTACGATGAATCCGGTGGATTCGTTGAAGCAAGAGTGAGGCAAAGTCTGTGATCAGGGGCGCTCGGTGATCAAGTGGTCAGCATTAATCAGGCGCCGAACTCAGTTGACAATAATAGCATTCAGTTTGGCCCACAGCTCATTTTGAAAAGTGAACGGTACCAGTGAGGCGTCTGGCACATCACCCATACGGACAACCACGAGGTTCTGGCTGGGCACGACATTGATCAGCTGTCCGTTCTTCCCCATGGCCGCGAACATATCAGCTGGCGCATTCGGACAGATTGATGTTGGAAAAACAACCTGGGAGCCCGGCGCCATTGAGGACGCTTTGCCATTGAGCCAGGTGAGGTATCCGTACGAAAGGTTGATGTTTTGCGAAGTAGTGCTCATCAGGGTGACATAGGATGCGGGAATGATTTGGGTTTGATCCCACTTGCCCTTGTTCAAGAGCAGTAAACCGAAACGAGCCATGGACCGCTGCGTGCTGTAATAGACGTTGTTAAATTCTCCTGGCTGTTTATAATAGAACCCATCCATGCCAATCTTTGACAACAACTGTGCGCTCAAATAAGCATTAAGGGTTTGCCCTGTCGCACTTGCCATCACCCCGTCGAGGAGCGTGTAAGGAGCATTGTGATAAGCCCACCTCGTATTGGGATCTGCTTTGTATACCAGGCAGGATACGTCGGTGCAATCCTTGTTGGGTACCCCATCGTCCAATCCGGTGGTCATGGTAAGTTGATGACGTACGGTGATTTTATCTTCCTGAGTGGACGTTAGACTGGTCCAGCCAATGCCCAGGTAATCGGAAGTTTTGGCGTCGAGATCTATTTTACCCTGATCGTTGGCAATACCCACCAACGCCGACGTCAGCGTTTTTCCGGCGGAAGCCCAATACCAGTTGCTCGCTGCGGAAAAGTCAACCATTCCATCAAACTGTTTCCCCAAATATTCTTCGATAACAATCTTTCCATCTTTCAAAACAATCAATGCGCGGGTGTTGGAAGTTTGTAGGAATGTTTTAAGCTCGGGAATCTTTGATTCATTCCAGCCCAGGCTGGCAGGGGTCACGCTTGTCCAGGTGGTCCCAGCAGGAGGAAAGTATAGCACAGGGTCAGGTAAGGGAGGGGTTGGCGCAGGCTCTGCTTCCTTAGTTGAGCACGTTATGCAAAACATTAGGGTAGCCACCAGACCAACTGCAAATTTCATATGCCGGAGTAAAAACATTAGACAAAAATAGGGTGTCAGGGGTTAATATTAGAATTCAGGGGAGGGGACAGGAGGCAGGAGGCAGGGGTCAGGAGGCAGGAGTTAGGAGGCAGGTCAGGAGTTAGGAGTTAGGAGTCAGGAGCCGCTCACTTCTTCCCCTTCTCTTCTGTATGAATAAGTCCCGCCTTCTTCATCGCCTCCACCATCACCAAAGAAAAGTCGCCTGAGGCCGTGGCCAGGTCTCCCGGGTTGAATGTCTGTGACTGTGCCGACCATACCAGCTTGGAAGTCCTGGCATCGTAGACATTGCTCTCTACAAAATAAGTCTTGTCTGTTTCATAATATCCCTGCGACTGAACTAAGGAAGATCCGCTGATGTAATAACCTCCGAACGCCCCATAGGTGCCGGTAACCGGCGCCCCGCCTGTCGCAGGAGTATAACCGCTCCCGTAACCCAAGTTCGTGGGAGCATAGGCGGAGGTGCCCTGCACGTACCGGTTCTCCTCCGTATGCTTGAGCACCCTAACGACAATGATAGCGTCGTGGCCAAGGCTCTGGATTTTTTCCACAGCCACCTGTTTCTGTTCCGCTGTCTCCACTTCTTCCGAGTGAGGAAAAATACTCATGCTCTCCGTTGTCTTGACACCTTCTTTTTTCAACCTACGGGAGATGTCTTTCTCCAGCGTAGATCGCACAGGAAGTTTCTTGTTGAGTACGGCGACAAAGTAGTCTTTGTAGTATAGAGCTTCCGGATCTTTCCAGGAACCTGTGATTTTGGTTGCTGTCGTTGTTGCGCAAGATTCCAGCACGGCAAAACCAATGATCAGCAGAAGGAATCGAACAGATGTGTTCATGCGTATGGTAGTTCATTTTGGGCGTGCAAGTAACCTAAATAAAGGTCAAATCGAAAGTTGCGGAAGTCAGAAGTAAGGAGGCAGGAGAAGGAGACAGGAGGCAGGAGGCAGGAGATAGGAGACAGGAGAAGGAGAAGGAGAAGGAGAAGGAGGCTAGGCCGTGTCCGATGTGCAACTTGCATTTCTTATTCCTCTTTCAATCTTTTTTACCTGGTGTCAAGACGACCTTCCTGAATTCAACCTCAGCACCCTCCGCCTGCAAAGCAATTTGCCCTGAGGAAGCCGTACAGTTTATTCCATTGTTGACCTCTTGCCCGTTGACCCAGACTCTAATCGTGTTCTTGAAACAGGCGATCTTCATTTTATTCCATTCACCCAATGGCTTCTCCGAGCCATCGGTGAGATTCTTTACCCGTCTCTGTTTGCCTTCGGTGATCCCCCATTCAACTTTGGGGCCTCTCCTGCTCTCCATGTCTGTCACCGTAATGTCCTCGACAATGCACCAGAAGTCTCCGGCATTCTCATGAAACAATTGCACCTCAATTGATTTTGGAAACATTTTATAAAGTGCCCGCGGCGTGGAGGCATGCACCAACACTCCGCAATTACCTGGTGCAGCGGAGAACCGGTACTCCACTTCAAGTGTATAGTCGTGATAAGAAACATCCGTGATCAGGTGCCCATGCGGATTATCGAGACTCACCAACAATCCATTTCGAACAATAAAAGGGGACCGAAGGCCTTTTACAGAATCCATCTCCGGCACATCCATATGCCAGCCAGTTAAGTCCTTCCCATTGAAGAGGTTTATTGATTGAGCAAAAGATGATGTTATTGACCAAGCTGACATGGCCATCGCGCAAAAGAGAAAAATAGTTTTCATCAGCAAAGCATTAAGTTTGAAGCACCACTTCTTACGCGTCGATGTAATTTTCATAGTTCGAATTTACCAATCCAATAGCTGGTAGTGCAGCAATCATCATTTGATTTCCAAAAATCAGCTCTGCCCTTCCTTGCAACATCCGGTCACCTAGGCCAAGTGATATCGGAACACCACTCCAGAATAAATTAGGTCAAAGTCAACTCAATATAGGCCTCCAACACTCCGAAGTTACTATGTCTGGAAATATAAGAAACGCATCATAATATCCATTGAACAGGTAATATTCTTTTATTTTGGGTACCTTAATCTTTACAACTAATTCAATTGATTTGCATGCCTTTCCTATCCTGAAAAGTCGGGCGAGACTAAGATCCTTCCTCCTCCTGATCTTCTTGATTAACGCCGTAATCTGCCAAAGCCAGTCCAGCAATGGTGGAGCAGGCTATCCCAAAAAAACCTACCTGACAGGGAGAAAGATAGAGGAGATCAATCTCCAATCTCCTTACATTATCTATTCGGTTGACTTCTTTCCAGAAAAGAATCAAGCACTGGTTCAACTCCGACTTACGAATGACTCCGGAGATTCGTATGAACATGCAGGGTATATGGCGTTGCTAGACCTGGATACCCGCACATTCAAATGGGAAGAGAACATAAAAACGTTCAGGATTCTAAGAGACTCCAACATCCTGCTGCAGATCCGGCCGACATCAAGCCACTTCGTCTACAATCGAACCTATCGTCTAAATCTGGAGACGGGGAAAATCGCTTGGGAAACCAAGAGTCTGATCGAGAGGATTGAACGCAAGCAGAAAATTGGAATCGGCTTTGAATACAGAAATCCTGGGTTGGGCCCGCCTAAGGTTCTTAACGGAATCGATCTGAGCAATGGAGGTGTGGTTTGGAGCCGCAATATCACAACAGCCTGCGGATGGAATGAAACCCTTCGCTTAGATGAGAACACCCTTCTCATTGAAAGTGACGGACTTCATTCGGCTGATATTGCTACGGGCAAAGGCTGGGATTATCAGGCCAAGACAGGACTTGAGGATTACAAGCTGAGAAACATCGGAGCTGGAATTGATTTCGCCTCCTTCCTCTTTGGATATCCTCGTTATACGCCGGGATCGATGCTCAGAGAATACATAGCCGAGGTTTGTTCTGCGCCATTGATGACCCAGAACTTCATCCTCTTCGCTTCTGCAGAGGAACTTGCCTGCCTTGACCACACAGGAAAACCTCTCTGGAGAGCTCCGTTCCCCAAGGGACAGGCCAGCAAATCGGATCTGTATTTGAATGACTCCACGGTCTATCTCATTAACAACGGATACGCCGTTTTCCGAGGAAAATATGTACCCGTTGGCATCCCCTTCCTCGCTGCTTATGACCTTCATTCGGGAAAACAGCGCTTCATGAAAGGATTTGATGAAAAGGACTTGATCATTGGTTCAAGAACCCTGGAGGATGGGGTCGTTTTGCTTTTCCACGACAGAATAGCCAAATACGCCAAGAAAGATGGAAGGTTGCTTAATGAAACCAGAACTTCTCCCCAGACATTGGGGCTGTTTAAGTATTTAGTCGGTAATCACGTATATACCCAATCACACGACTCTGTCTTGTCCCGGCTTGTTGAAACGGACACCACGCATACGTACGTGTTTACCGCAGAGGAGCTCATTTTGTCTTTTGACAAAAACCTTGAGGTCAGCAAGACTTTTGCGAGCTTTGATTCCTGCTACCTGTCCTTTCATCAATCCGGTGCCCTCACCCTGCTTCGCCACGGGAAAGAAAATGTCGTTATGAATGAAAAGAAGAAGATCATCTCACGCTCCAACACATCTTTGAAGGCAAGATTGGTGGGGCAAACACTGAATGATGTGCAGAAAGATCGCTTGATTGTAATCGAACTGAAAGATATCGTGAAAGAGAATCCCTGATCGACAGGGAGCACCCCCTATGTGGATGCGTCCGATAGCGCGTTACAAGAAATTCACAGTCCAAAAGCTCGACAGGTCCAAATCAGAAATCGGGACCTGTCAAGGCGATTGGAACAATCCAAAGAGTCCTGGATCAAATCCTAGAAAAGCATCTCTTGAGGAGGCGTCAAACCCTGCGCGCGCAAATATTGCGTGGCTTGCCCGCGGTGATGAGTCTGATGCTCAAAAATTTTGCTAATCATCTCTCCTTTGCTCATCGTGGGTTTAAAACCAGGTGCGAGTTGTATAGAGCACGTATCCATCAGCTGCTTGTCATCCATTTCCTGAAGACCCGCAATCACATAATCGTAGCTAGCCATCACAGCACCCGTAAGGTCTGCTTTGGTCTTGATTTGATCACTATTTTCAAGTTTGCCAAAACCAATGTCCGTAGCTTTTCCAGTGGCCACTTGTCCCAAGGCATAATTCACTTCCGCCAAATGCAACAATTGTGCTCCAAACGAGCGCGGTGTTAGCTTTGACAATTTATAGGCTACTGAATTGTCATTGGAAGAATCGAGGTAGGCCATTGTGAATTTCTTGGCGCGCTCCCAATCTTTAATCATCATGTTAATGTGATCCTTGGATGGGGGGGCTACCGCTTCGGCGACAACTTCAGGCTTGGTGTTGCAGGAAAGCATCATTGATGCAGCAGCCAGGCACACAAGGGCTGCATAAATTCTTTTTACACTCATGATTTGTAGGGTTTTGGTTAAGACTTAGAGCTAAGTTAACAATTCGCACAGCGGGCGCAAAGAATCACGTTGCCTCTTCACCGCACGTTGCGATTCCTTTGAGAAAGCCGCCAATAGGCCGTTTCCTTCTGATCTCGTGCAGCCAACCGGGTGGGCCGCCAAGCGGAATACCGCCTAATCGAATCGTCACTTGGTCATGACTGGCAGCAAGATACGGCTGCTGTGAGCGGCATCGTGGAATATCCTGATAGTTGCTTTCTGAAAGTCACCTTCTCCCGCTTCAAAAATATTAATGAATTTTTGAGGGCTTCTTTCCGCCAGTGGGAACCAGGAACTCTGCACGTGAACCATGATGCGATGACCTTTCTTAAACGTATGCGCCACATCCGGCAGATCAAACCGGACCTTTTCTACTTTGCCCGGAGCCAACGGTTCAGGCTTTTCAAAACTATTCCGGTAGCGGGCTCGCATAATCTCTCCGCGCACGAGCATCTGGTATGAATCCATGGCAACATCCCCCGACTTATCCGGAAATACGTCGATGAGTTTAACAACAAAATCTACATCCGTTGTATTTACCGCTGAGAATAACTCCGCTGTCAACATACCGGCCAGAGAAATGTCGTCGGTGAGTACTTCCGTCTGAAAGGTCAACACATCGGTACGTCGGCTTGCAAATCGCTGGTCATCTACCATGTAGTGATTATACCGGGAACTTTCAGCGTTCTTGGCATAGGGCACTGGCTTTTCAGGGTCACTTGTATACTCACTGAATGACGATTTGCCTGCAGGTACTTGCCAGGATAGTTTTTGCCCGGACTGTAAGTACAGGGGCGTCAACTTTGAACTCGTCGGAGGCCAATGATCGAACGTGCGCCATTTGTTTTCACCAGAGAAGAAGACAGTTGCCTCAGGCAGTGCATATGTACCTTTGTCTTTCAGGTAATGGTCGAAGAATGGAATTTCAATCTGATTCTGATAATAGAGCGCGGTGTTGCTTTCAAATTTTACCGGACCCAATTTGCTTCCATCGTTGGATGCCCATTGACCATGATACCAGGGTCCCATCACCAGCTTGTTGTCATTGTGTGCCTTCTTTTCAATCGCTTCATACAATCTCCAGGCGCCATAGCAATCTTCGGCATCGAACAGACCACCAACAATCAACGTAGGCAAGGCGTCCGGAATCTGGGTGACGAAATTTCGGGTATCCATCGCCTGCCAAAATGCATCATAATCGGGATGCTTAATTATCTCCTTCCAGAATGCCACGCTATCCTTCAGGAGGTTGGTCAGGTTCCGGATCGTTTTGGTGTCAAGGAAAAATTGATACCGATCCTGGGTTGGTAACTTATACCCGCTTGATCCCTTGGTCGTAGGAACCGGTCGGGGCTTTCCGAAACCGCTATAGAAAAAGAAATTGTCCATGGCGAAGAAGACACCATTGTGATGCTCATCGTCACCCATGTATTGGTCAGTCATTGGCGCTTGCGGGCTCACCGCTTTGAGTGCCGGATGTCGGGAGTAGGCAGCCATGGTTGAATAAAAGCCAGGGTAAGAGATCCCCTTGACACCTACATTACCATTATTGGCCGGAATATTTTTCACCATCCAGTCGATCGCATCATACGTATCAGAGGCTTCATCAATGTCTGTTGCTGATTTCTTGTCCTTGTTAAATGGGCGAACATCAACGAATTTACCTTCGCTCATATAACGCCCACGTACATCCTGTGTTACGATGATGTATCCTTCGCGCATATAGTATCGCTCATAGCGATTCCAAAATGCCCTCCATTGATCTTTGCCGTAAGGCGAACAGGAATAAGGCGTTCGGGTAAAAAGTATAGGATGTTTCTCGGAATTGTCTTTGGGCGCATAGACCGAAGTAAATAGGCTTACGCCGTCACGCATCGGCACCATTACTTCTATCTTGGTATAATTCTCCCGGATCCAAAGAGAATCCTGCTGATTTTGAGCCACAGCAGCAAATGAAATCAGAAACAGAAAAAGGAGATTCAATTTTCGGACCATCATGGAGTTGGGATTAGCAGTTCTAATATAGTTAAAAATGATTCCACATAGCTTCTCGCGATCGGAGCGGTTGCGGCGATTATCCTGTTTGGCCAATTCAACAAGAAAAAGAACGCTATGATGGATGTGTAAACCCCCAACCTGTTAGCTTCCTACCCCCGCACCTGTTCCAGTTCTTTCAGCACGGTATTCACTTCCGCTTCCGAGTTCACAATTGACGGGGTGAGGCGAGCGTACTTGGTTTTATACGGGGTAACGCTGGCCGTGATGTTTCGGGCGAGCAATCGGCTGACCACCTGCTCCGGTTCCATGCCATCGACCATAAAACAGTTGATGCCTGCAGAAACAGACTCATCGGTGGGCGTATACAGTTTGATGTGCGCGATGTTCTTCATGCCCTCTTTCAGTTGTTTACTCAGGGCATGTGAGCGCTCTTCGATGCGCGCCTTGCCGATCGTGAGCTGCCACCCGAACGCATCGGCAAGGGCCCAGCGGTGCTCGAACGAATGAAAGCCGCCCGGCGTGCAGAGGTCCCTGAACCCGAACTCTCTCACTTGGTTGACGCCCATCCACGCATTGTATACATCTAACTCAAAGGCCGGTATAATCGGCGCGATCATGTCCCACGCATCCTTGCGGGCGAAAAGAACACCGGTACCCCGCGGACCGAAGATCCACTTGTGCGTACCTGCTGCGAAGAAGTCGCAACCGATGTCCGCTACATTAATGTTCTCGATGCCGAAGCCGTGAACCCCGTCGACACAGAAGTAGATACGGTCGGCAGCCGCGCGCGATCCGTTTGCCTCCTTTACCATGGCGGCGATTTCCCGGATAGGTGTTTTCACCCCCGTGACCGAGTGCACAAACGTAACGGCGACGAGCTTCGTCTTCGGTGTGATCGCTTTCTTCAGTATGCCGACCATGGAATCGATAGAGGCGCTTGCAGAATCTTCATAGAGCGTCACCTGTTTGATCCCGCGCCGTTGCGCGCAGTGGCGAACTCCAGCGCATTTTCCGTTGAGTAGTGATCGTGTGTGGTAGTGAGGACCTCTTGGCCGGGTTTGAGTTTCATGCCGCTGTACATCATCGCCAGTCCCATCGTTGTGCTATCGGTGAGCGCAATCTCTTCCGGCGATACGCCCATGTACGCGGCCGCCTGCTGCCGGACGGCGTTGTCCAGTGCCTCGAAGTTGTTCTCCCAATAGTCTACGGGGTTTGCGTCGAGGGCATCACGGTGCCTTTCGATCGCATCGCGCACGGGCTTCGGGTGCGAGGCCAGCAGCATCTGCGTCATGTGGATGCGCCCGGGGGCCAGGCGGAACTGCTTGCGAATTCCTTCCCATGTGTCAAAGGAAGGCGCCTCTTCAGCAGCTGCAACTTGTGGTTTATTCTTTTCACAAGCCGCGAGCAGTGTGCCGGCACTGACGACGGCGGTATTTAATAGGAATTTCCTGCGGTCCATAGGGAAGTGGTGGTTGGTGGTAAGTGAAGGTAGTGATTTGTTTGAAATGCGATTGCGCGACAACCGGTTATCCCCGATAGTTGCTAAGTGGTAGATCAGTGGTCAGTAAGCCTTCCTGCCCATCTGTGGAATCTGTGGCAAAGCATTTTTGTTCCACAGGCCCTTGCATTTACGTCCACTCAAGCAGCATTTGCTTGATGACGAACAATCATGTTCAATTCCTTTGCCTTGATGTAGCCCTCTTCCTCCAGGTCAAAGTCGTCCTGGAGGCCGAGCCAGAATTTGGGAGAGTTTCCAAAGTACTTGGAAAGGCGCAACGCCGTGTCGGCGGTGATCCTGCGGTTACGCTTGAGAATTTCGGACACCCTCGTTTGAGGTATCCCGATATCCCTCGAAAGCCGATACGCTGTCAGTCCTAATGGCCCAAGGAACTCCTCTTGGAGTACCTCACCTGGGTGAATGTTTTTGAGTCTCGACATACTAGGTTCAAATTAATTAATGATAATCAACAAGTTCAACATCAAATGCGCTACCTCTATCCCACCGGAAGGTCAATCTCCATTGGCTGTTAACTCTGATCGAATACAATTCACGCAACTTCCCCTTCATTTTTTCCAATCGATTTGAGGGAGGAATCTGCAGGTCTGTCAACGACTGAGAGTTATTCAACATTCTCATCTTTCTCCTCGCCGTTTGCTGCAAATCAACCGAGAAGCGCCCAACACGTTCGCCCTGCCATATTTTTTGTGTCTCTTTCGATCCAAAAGTAACAATCATAGTACCGACATACGTTACTAACGTCAAACGTAAGTATTTGGTTTCATCTGTGCAAGTCATCCACTTCAGAGCAATTTAGAAGTGGGGCTTTCCCCAAAAAATCACATTTTCAGGATTAATTCAGTCACCCGGTCTACCCGTCACCCCCGTAGCCTGGTCTGTGGCAAAAGTTCTTTAAAATCGTCAACTTTGAATACCTCCATGAGAATACTCACCCTTTCATTGGTTCTGTTCAGCCTGTCGCTGATGCTCTTGTCCTCCTGTAAGAAGGAGGGCAGAATTGCCATGCAAACTGACTCCGTGGATTTCAATCTTCACATTCGACCGATTCTGTCGGACCGTTGTTTTAAATGTCACGGGCCTGACGGCGGTCAGCGCAAGGCGAATTTAAGACTGGACTTACGTGAAAATGCGTTGGCTGCTTTGAAAGATAATCCGAACGAGCATGTGATTGTGCCGGGCAACGCTTCGCAGTCCGAGTTGTTTCGCAGAATTTCCGCGCACGACACCGCACAACGCATGCCGCCGGTCAAATCAAATTTGAAACTGAACGAGCAAGAAGTAGCGTTGATTGGAAAATGGATTGACCAGGGGGCGCACTATAAGAAACACTGGGCCTTTATCCCACCCCTCCTCTCTTCCCTTCCCGAAGTTGAGATGAAGGACTGGCCCCGAAATGAAATTGACAAATTTACGCTGGCAAGAATGGAAGATGCCGGACTGAAGCCAAATGAGGAAGCAGACAAGGAACGTTTGCAAAAACGCTTGACCCTCGATATCATCGGACTACCCCCTTCGTTGGATTTGCAAGAGAAGTTTCTTAAGGAGACCTCCGACAAATCTTACGACAAAATGGTCGATGACTTGCTCGCGCAGCCGCAGTACGGAGAAAAGATGGCTGCCTACTGGATGGATATATCGAGATATGCCGATTCGCATGGATATCAAGACGATGGTCTTCGCACCATGTGGCCCTGGCGCGATTGGGTTATCCATGCATTCAATGAAAATTATCCCTACGATCAGTTTGTCACCTGGCAGCTAGCCGGTGACTTAATGCCAAACCCGACAAAGGAGCACATATTGGCCACCGGGTTTAACCGCAATCACAAGATCACACAAGAGGGAGGCGTCATCCAGGAAGAGTACCGCATTGAGTATGTCACAGACAGGACCAACACCTTTGGAAAAGCGTTTCTGGCGCTGACCTTTGAATGTGCCCATTGCCACGATCATAAGTATGATCCCATCTCGCAGAAGTCCTATTATAGTACGTTCGCGTTTTTCAACCAGGTGCCGGAGAAAGGCCTCGTGGGCGACATTCAACTGGCTTCGCTTGCTGATCCGCCAAAAATTAAATTCACCTCCGAGGAAATACGCAAACTGTATTCTTACATCAACAAGAAGGATACGGCCGCCGTGGAGGTGATGGTCATGAGAGATTCGGCCCGTCGGCCCACCTATATTCTAAAACGCGGTGCCTATGATGCCCCTGGCGACAAGGTGACAATGGACGTGCCTTCGGCTATCCTTCCGTTCGATTCCGTCCTGTACGGCCCCAACCGCCTGGGTCTGGCAAACTGGTTGTTCGACAAAAAGAATCCATTGACCGCCCGCGTGTTCGTCAACCGGATGTGGCAGGAATTTTTTGGCCGGGGACTGGTGAAAACCTCTGGGGACTTTGGCATGCAGGGAGACATGCCTTCCCATCCGGAGCTGCTGGATTGGCTGGCCCTGGATTTTGTGAACCATGGGTGGAATATCAAGCGGCTTGTGAAGCAAATCGTGACCTCATCAACGTATCGGCAATCCTCCGTGATGGACAAAGATAAAATGGCTGTCGATCCCGAAAATATTCTTTTGGCGCGTGGCCCGCGTATCCGCATGTCTGCCGAGACGGTCCGGGATCTCGCCCTGGCGAGCAGTGGATTGCTGGTAAAAGAAATTGGAGGTCCCAGTGTGAAAGTATATCAGCCCAATGGCATTTGGGAATCAGCTACTTCCGGCAGAGGGGTGCTGGCACATTACGTACAGGACCACGGCGACAAACTTTACAGGCGCGGGTTGTACAGCTTTATCAAGCGCACCGTACCTCCACCGGGCATGTTGATGTTTGATGCCAGCAACCGCGATCAATGTGAAGTGAAAAGACTGCGTACCAATACGCCGCTTCAGGCACTCATGTTACTAAATGATCCATTGATTTTGGAGGCATCACGCGTTTTCGCTGAACGGCTATGGGGCGAGAACTCAACGGCTGAGCAGAAAATCGCAAAAGCATTCCGTTCGATTGTTTGCCGGGATGGCAGACCTGAAGAAATAAAAATGTTGGCTACCTATTTTGAGGAAGAAAAGGTAAAGTTTGGACGATCAAAAGAAAAGGCCAATCAGCAGATCAACGCAGGTGAGTTTCCCCATGCCGCAGTAAGCGATATTGCTTCCCTGGCTGCCCTAATGCAGGTTGTGCATACTATATATAATATGGAGGAAGCCATCACGAAGACTTGACCATTCCCACGGCCTTTAGGCCGTGGATAAAAATTAGAAGGATGAATGGGCTTTAGCCCTGAGACAACGAGAGATTATGGAAAACGAATTTCTAAAAAGTCGACTTCACGTTAACCGCCGCCATTTTCTTGGCAAAATGGGCTTGGGGCTAGGGTCCGTGGCCCTGGGTTCCCTACTCATTCCTGATTTATTTAGCGGAACGGATGACGCGGCCCTACCCATCGGCTTGCCTCACTTTGCTCCAAAAGCCAAGCGCATCATCTACCTTTTCCAGAACGGCGCTCCCTCACAGCTCGAAAGTTTTGATTACAAGCCGATGCTTACCAAAATGAGAGGGGAAGAACTCCCGGCCTCCATTCGAATGGGGCAGCGCCTCACCGGTATGACTTCGGGTCAGAAGAAATTTCCCCTGGTTGGTTCTCATTTCAAGTTTCAGCAATACGGCAAGTCCGGGGCGTGGGTGAGTGAGATGTTTCCAAACATAGCCAAGATTGCGGATGAGCTGTGTTTCATTAAATCCATGCATACCGAAGCGATCAACCACGATCCGGCGCTTACGTTTATGCAGACCGGCGCGCAGCAAGGAAACCGTCCCAGTATGGGATCCTGGCTGAGTTATGGACTGGGCAGTGAGAACAAGAACCTGCCGGCTTTCTGCGTTTTGTTATCCCGCGGAAGAGGCAATGGTCAGGGAGTATATTCAAAACTCTGGACGAATGGATTCCTGGACAGCATCCACCAAGGTGTACAATTCAGCAGCAGCGAAGAACGCGTACTGTATTTAAAAGATCCTGCTGGTCGCGACCGGGCAGACAGCCGGAAGATGCTGGATAACCTGGCGCAGCTTAACGACTTAAACTATAAAGAATTCGGTGATCCAGAAATTCAAACGCGGATTCAGCAATACGAAATGGCCTATCGCATGCAGACGGCCGTACCCGAACTTACGGACCTCACGCATGAACCCGATAACATAATAAAGATGTACGGTGCTGATTGTTTAGCACCCGGCACGTATGCAGCCAATTGCCTTCTCGCACGCAAACTTTCAGAAGCTGGCGTTCGGTTTGTGCAATTATATCATCAAGGTTGGGACCAGCATGGTAACATCGTGGGTGAGATGCCGCTGCAGGCACAGGATGTTGACCGTGCCACAGCTGCGCTGATCATGGATTTAAAACAACGCGGACTGCTGGATGAGACCCTGGTGATTTGGGGTGGCGAATTCGGGCGGACCAACTACTGTCAGGGTGATATTTCAAAAGATAATTACGGACGCGACCACCACCCTCGGTGTTACACTATCTGGATGGCGGGTGGCGGCGTGAAGCCGGGTATGACCTACGGTGAGTCGGATGAATTTGGATACAACATCATTCGCGACCCTGTCCACGTCAATGATTTTCATGCCACGGTCTTGCATCTGATGGGTCTTCATCATGACCAGCTCAACTTCAAACATCTTGGACGCCGATATCGGCTCACCGATGTGGCCGGAAAAGTGGTGTCGGGAATACTGGCCTAGGCACCATGAAGCGCACACAACGCATTTTTCTTAACGTCATTTTTTTCCTCCAGGTCCTACTTTTATTTCTTTTCCTTTTTGAAGACCGGCTGTCCCTTCCCCTCTGGCTGGAAGTAGCGGGCAGATTGCATCCGGCTATACTTCATCTTCCCATCGGCCTGATGGCCTTCAGCATCGTGCTGGTGTTTATGCAAAGCCAATTCAAGAAGAAGGTGTATTTTAAGATTACCCTCACCGTACTGTTACTCACTTCATTTACCTCCTCGGTCACCGCCTTGTTTGGTTTCTTTCTATCGAAGCAGGGAGACTACGGTCTTGACGCGCTCACACAACACAAGAACAGCGGGATCGGGTTAAGCTTCGCTTGCTATTTTCTCGTGTTAGCCTTCGTCTACCTTAAGAAGAGCCAACTCATTTATTATGGTATGGGCCTGCTGACGGTTTGCGTTATGGTTTACTCGGGTCATACCGGCAGTGTGCTTACGCATGGGGAGAATTTCGTGTTGGCGCCGTTACGGAAGTCTTCCAATAGCCTTGGGGGTACGGAAGGTTCTGCTTTTCAATCCGTCATCTATCCTATCCTGGAGAAAAAATGCACCACCTGCCATAATCGGACAAAAGCCAAAGGGAAATTTGTGATGACCTCGATGAGCGAATTCATGAAGGGAGGGAAAAACGGCACGGAGTGGGTAGCTGGCAACCCAACGGAAAGCCGGATGATCCAGTACATTCACCTTCCGCTTGCCGATGACGACCATATGCCTCCGGATGGGAAACCTCAATTGTCGCGGCAGGAAATAAAGCTGTTGGAATTTTGGATCGCCGGCGGCGCGGATGTGGAGAAAAAGCTGGCCGACCTGGCCGACCTGGATTCTTTTAAGATCATGGGGTCGGCAGCCATAGCCATGGCAAAACCTATCACCACCGAGGAGAAGCCGTATCTATTTTCAGCCGCCTCTGAAGAGACCATCAATAAAATGAATACGCCCTTCCGGACCGTCTTCCCATTGTATCAAAAAAGTCCGGCGTTACAGGCCGATTTCTTCATAAAGGAATCATTTAAATCAACGTCCCTCGAAGAACTGTTGGAAGTGCAAAACCAACTGGTTGTCCTCAACCTTTCAAAAATGCCCGTGACAGACACCGATCTGAAGACCATTGGAAACTTTAGCAACCTGGAAAAACTGAATCTCAATTTTTCAAAAATCAGCGGAAGCGGGCTTTCATCACTTCGGTCGCTAAAACACTTGTCTTCCTTGTCGCTGGCGGGCACATCCATCACCGCGCTAAGTCTTACGCCGGTGTTGGCGCTTTCATCCTTAACAGAACTGTTTGTCTGGAATACGAAGATTACGGAAGCGGAGAAAGCAAAACTGGTCACAGCAAACCCTAAAATTACAATCGTCACCAGTCAATTTGTTGACGACAAAATATTGCGACTGGGCAAGCCCCTTCTTGCAAATGAGGGAACGATCATAAAAAAGAACGAGCCCGTTGTCCTTCGCCATTCCATGCCCGGTGTATCAATCAGGTATACCCTCGATGGCACAAAACCTGACAGCCTCTCCATCTCCTATGACAAGCCCATTCTCCTTACCGCAACTTCTACGATCAAGGCGATCGCCTGCAGACCGGGTTGGTATTGCAGTGAAGTATATGAGACAACTTGTTTTGTCGAGGGACTCAAACCAGCCCGTGCTGAATTACTCACCAAACCCGACAAGCAATACCCCGGTGAAGGAGACAAGAGTCTCGTGGATGGAAGAAAAGGTTTCATTGATGTCTTTAAGGAATCCGCATGGCTTGGATACCAGAATGACCCCTTTGCCGCTGCGTTTACATTCAACTCCAACCCTCCAATTTTACACTCCATCGTCATCAGCTACGGTAAGAATGTTGGTTCCTCCATCTTTCCCCCGGAAGTGGTTGAAGTATGGGCGGGAAAAAACAGCAGAGAAATTACCTTAATCCAGTCCATAAAAATTACCCAGCCACTCACGTATGAAACGCAGCAGGTGGCAGCCTTGACGATACCCCTGAAAGCAACCCATTATTCGTTTTACAAATTGATCGCGAAGCCCGTTAAAAAAATACCCGCCTGGCATAGCGGCAAAGGCAAGAAGGGATGGGTCTTTGTCGATGAGATTTTCTTTTATTGATGTTCCTGGCCTAACATAAACACCACGCAGTATGAAAAGAAGAGAGTTTATTCAGCGCACCACGGCAGCCGCTGGTGCCTCACTGATCACCTTACAAACGATGGCGGAAGGTGATAAAGAAATTGTGGGTCAGAACAATAAGAGGTACCGCATCGACACAAACTGGGTAAAAGCAGATGCAACTGGTCTCCCGGTAAACGATTGTCATGAAATGGTTCAGGATGGTAGCGGCAGGATCATTTTGCTCACCAATGAAACCAAGAACAACGTCATCTTCTTTGACAGGAAAGGAAAACTCCTGACGACATGGGGTCATGATTTTCCTGGAGCGCACGGCCTGAGTCTCATCGGCTCGGGCAAGGACCAGCTACTATTCATCACGGATACGGTGCGTCACCAGTTTTACAAGTCAACCCTCGATGGAAAGATTCTGGCTACCTGGGATTTCCCGCAAGTATCCGGGAAGTATACGGAAGCAAAAGAATTTGTGCCGACGGAAACCGCCATCACGCAAAGCGGCGAAGTGTATGTCGCCGACGGCTATGGCTCCCAATATATCATTCACTATGACACGCAGGGAAAGATCAAGAATATTTTCGGGGGTCGGGGTGACCAGGAATCAAACTTTGACAACGCCCATGGTATTTGTATCGACTACCGAACCACGCCGGAAACGCTCCTGATTACAGACCGCACCCGCTGCTGCTTAAAGCGCTTTACGATGGCGGGCCAATATCTTGAAACCATTGCCCTTCCCGGCGCCTGCATTTGCAGACCGGTGATCAAAGGGGATTACCTATACACGGCTGTGCTGCGGTCGCCAGACCTCAATCACGAGAACAGCGGTTTTGTCATTATCCTGAATAAAGAAAATAAAGTCATCTCGGTGATCGGCGGGAATGAAGCGGTTTATGATGCAAGCAATAAACTCATGCCCCTAAGTCAATCCCGCTCTGCGCTTGGCGAAAGCTTGTTTAAACATCCCCACGACGTCATGGTGGATGACGAAAACAACCTGTACGTATGTCAGTGGAGTTCGGGTAAGGTGTATCCGTACAAGTTTCTAGCGGTGTAACACTTTCTTCGCGCCTCTGCGCCTCCTATGTTTAACAAGTCATTAAATGTAGGGATTTCAATCAGAAGCTAAGTA
>JANNAZ010000422.1:0-4627 GCA_031384895.1 Cyclobacteriaceae bacterium
TCCGCTCACTCAGCTCTTCCGCGATGGACTTGAGTTCCTCCCAGGCCGGCATGTGCAACGCATTCGCCTTTTGAGGACGATTAATAGAGACATGTGCGACCTTGTCAACTATGGAAACAAGAAAATGTGAATAATTCATGATCCTATTACCAAATTTTGATTCGATCCTCGGGCTTTTTATATAGTTTGTCTCCTGACTTGATGTCAAACGCTTTGTACCAGGCATCCATGTTGACGGGTGCGCCAATAGCCCGGAAGTTGTCGGGTGAGTGTGAATCGGTTATGATCAACTGTGCGGCACGTTCAGGGAGTGTTTTGCTGCGCCACACTTGTGCCCAGGCAAGGAAGAACCTCTGGTCAGGTGTAAAGCCGTCAATTTTTGCATCCGATTTACCTTGTGGCGTCATCTTGAATGCCTCATAGGCAGCGTTGAGGCCGCCGAGGTCTCCAATGTTTTCTCCCAGGGTCAACTTTCCATTGACGTGAAGGGTATCCAGGATCGTATACGCATCATATTGTTCTTGAAGTAATTTGGCCTTCGCAGTGAACTTCTCCCGGTCTTCAGCGGTCCACCAGTTGCGTAGTGTTCCGTCTTTATCATACTGGCTTCCGGAATCGTCGAAGCCATGCGAGATTTCGTGGCCGATCACGGCGCCGATGCCACCGTAGTTGAATGCATCGTCGGCCTCTGGATGAAAGAAAGGGAACTGCAGGATGCCGGCAGGAAATACAATTTCGTTCATCACGGGAGAATAATAGGCATTTACGGTAGGGGGGGTCATGCCCCACCGGGTGCGGTCAACCGGTTTCCCTAACTGGCTTAGCATATCTTCAAACGACCACTTACCGGCATTTTTCGCGTTCTGATATTGGGATTTGTCGGTAATCACAAGCCCGGGGTAGTCTTTCCACTTGTCGGGGTAAGCGATCTTGGGGGTGAACGCTTTCAACTTGTCAAGCGCTTTTTGTTTGGTAACCTCACTCATCCAATCCAGATTCTTGATTCGGATCTCGTATGCTTTTACAAGGTTGGCAATCAGCTCCTGCATCCGGGCCTTTGCCTGGGGCTTGAAATACTTCTCTACATACAATTGACCGAGCAAGTCACCGATTGAGTTATCAACCCGGCTTGCCGCGCGCTCCCAACGGGGCGTTTGTATTTTTTGTCCCGTCAGCGTCTGGTTATAGGCAAAACTCGCATCAACAAAAGGCTTGCTAAGTAACGAGGCAGCGGAACGCAAGATGTTCCATTGCATATAGGCCTGCCAATCGGACATCGGGATACTTCTCACCAGACTGTCGGCCGTGACGAAAAATTTTGGAACATTGACCAGAACACTGTCTTCCGTTGTGATTTTCAACTTCCCCAGAAAAGACTTCCAATCGATTGACGGTGTTGTCTTGCTGAAGTCGGCTACAGCAAGTTTGTTATATGTCTTTTGCGGATCGCGCATTTCCACGCGACTCATCTGGGCCTTGGCCAGTTTCTTCTCCAGGTTGAAGATGGCTTCTGCTTTCTTCTTTGCTTCTGTTTCTGAAATTCCAGTCAACGTAAACAAAGTAACCATGTATGTATTCAGCGCGTCCTGGGCTTTCTTCGAGCGGGGATCAGACTTTATATAATAGTCGCGATCGGGTAGGGAAATGCCCCCCTGGCTGAACTGGACTACCATTCTATCGGGGTGCTTGCGGTCTTGTCCGATAGAGAACCCAAAGAGCGGACTTCCCAGGGCTTGCGTACGCTGAAGAATGATTTCATCAAGAACTTGTTGTGTGGTCTTTAGTTCGCCCGCACGCTTCAGATCGGCCCGGATAGGATCCATTCCAAGTTTCTCAGCTGCGAGACTGTCAAGGCCAGCGGCATAGAAATCTCCAACACGGCGCTTCAACGAACCTGCCTGTGCCTTCTTATCGTTCATGGCATCGGCAAGAATAGTCTGCATGGCTTTGAGGTTGAACTCCCTCAGGATGTTGAAACTTCCCCACCGGGTTTCCTTTGCAGGAACGGCGTTATTCTTCAGCCAAACGCCGCCGGCGTAGTTGACAAAATCTTCACCTGGCTTTGTCATCAGATCCATGTTACCCGAATCAATAAATTTCGGCTTGGGGACGTCCTGCGACTGGGCGGTGAGTGAAAAAGCGGCTGTGACAACAGCAAGTATGATTTTGGGAAAAAAGTGTAGTTTCATGTAAGCGTGCTTTGTATGGGGTTTCAAGGTACGGATGGAAGTAGAATTCAGCAAAACCATGGAACGAGTTACGCAAACCCAAGTATCAAGAGGGTATTCTATAAACTCATTTTGCTATCCAGAACCCGGACCAAAAAGAAATCCCTCCAGGGGGAGGGATTTCCATTTCGGCGTATCAGCAAGAACGTTGTACGATTTTACTGTTTGGTTCTTTAAGAGCCGATAAGAATGTACAGGTTAAGCCGATATCCGATTCTCAAACAAATTAACCTACGTGGTGTCAGGCTACCGCAATCTCTTTTTTGGGTTTTGCCTTTTCGACCACTCTTTTCAACACCTGAAGTTTCAGAATTCCGTCCTCGTAGTGAGCTTCAATTTTCTCTTCATTCACGTTTTCCGGAAGCATAAACGAACGGCTGAAGTTGGAATAGCTGAACTCCTTGCGGGTGAAGTTCTTTTCTGTTTCTTCTTTTTCAACTTTCTTCTCTGCGGAAATGGTCAGTAATCCGTTTTCCAGCGAAACGAAGAAGTCTTTCTTGGTCAGTCCGGGTGCGGCCAGTTCAACGAAGAATTCTTTTTCTGTCTCACGAATGTTGACTGAAGGCACAGTAACGCTCTTCATCCAGTCGGAGTCAAAGAACTTTTCATTTTCGAAGAACTCGGGAATCCACCGATCGGTAAGAAGCGATGGAAAAAGGGAATTGTTTTTTAACATTTTCATATACCCTCCTTTTTTAGTGGTTGAACTAATCTGTTCTATTTTTTTGACACTATGAAATTACATACACCCATCAGGCGAAAGCAATGATGTTTGATGGCGTGCTTAGCTGATTTTTGTCAGACTCAAGCAAGCGATGCGAAACGGGTATGGCGGACTAGGGCTGTTGCGAAAATTCGCTGTACAAGAGTCGTATTTGGCGGACACCGGAAAGGATGTCTTTCGCCTCCAGCAGCAAGCGAATCTGTAGCAGCCCCATTCGGTTGCCAAGTTCGTCCTGTTGAATTTTCTGAATCTGACTATCGAGACTCGCCCGAATTAGATCCATCAATTTTTGATGTTGGTCCTCCATCTCCTTGGAATCCTTGAAATTCATGTGTTGGATACCTTCCGTCACCTGGTCGATATAGGAGGATAGATCCTTCTCAATCTCATCAAGAACTTTCTTGAAGTCACCTTTGGGAAGTGAATGATGATTGATGATGTGATTGGTGCATACTTCGGTGATCAAGTTGGCGCTTTGGTAAAGGTCCTGGATCAGGTCAAAAACCAGGATGTACAGGCGTCCGGCCGCAAGGTGCCCTTTCTTTATCCGGCGTACATACTTGATAATCTTGCTGTGCAGTTTTTCGTTCTGCTCCCTCAATTTTTCAATCTCTTGCTTGGATTTTATGAGGGTATCCCGATCGCCTTTGTTCAAAGACTTCAAGCATAGGATAGTAATTTTTCTAACTGATTTGAGATTCTTAACGGTGCTTGTCTTGCTCTCTTCAATCATTTGATGAATGTCCACTTCTTCCCCGACAAACGACTGGCCTAGCAATTTTTCCTCGGCCTGCTTCTTGTTGAAAATGAAGTGACTTCGAATGAGAAAGAATGCAGCCACTGCGGTAAGCGCAAAGAAGCCGATAAACCCGGATTCATAAATGATCAAGGCCATAAGCGCACTCGAAGTAAAGGCGACTATGGCTGTGATAAGCCAGCTGGTAATTACGTTGACTACTCCGGCCACCCGATAGACTGCGCTTTCCCTGCCCCAGGCCATATCGGCAAAAGAAGTGCCCATTGCCACCATGAAGGTTACGAACGTGGTAGAGAGCGGGAGTTTCTTGGATGTGCCATAGGCGATGAGCATGCTGGAGACCAGCAAGTTGACGGATGCACGAAGCAAGTCGAAAGATGGTGCTTCCCGGTCGCTGCGGTACTTCGTGGTGAGCTGCTGAAACCGTTTGCTCATGAAATCAGAGACAGTGGTAGGCACAAATTTCTCGATTAAATTTCCTATTCGAACCCCGGAACCCACGATGGACCTGGAAAGAAAATTTGACTTAAACAACTCGTCTCCTTCTTCCTGACGTCCAAGGGACACTTCTGTCTCTGTTACTTTACGGCTCTTGGCATTGGTCCAGAGTGTGACGATCATGACACCGCCCGCGATGAGGAGGAGCCAGTACGGGGTGGCCACCTGTCCTTTGAGAATATCCATGGTATACTCTCCCGGGGCAAGGCCCGAAGCACTCCAGGACTGAAAAGAGATAAGGCCTGCGACTGGCACACCTATGAAATTCACCAGGTCATTGGCGGCAAATGCCATGGCAAGGGAAAACGTGCCGAGGAGAACAACAACTTTCAACGGATTGATCTGTCGCCACCACATCAGGACCTGAATCAAAATGCTAAAGAAGACGACGGAAACCACCAAGATGCTTTCGGTATTGGC
>JANNAZ010000003.1:0-5729 GCA_031384895.1 Cyclobacteriaceae bacterium
ATCCAGATGCGGCCATCCCTGTCTTCTAACATGCCAATAATGCGGTCACCACTAAGCCCTTCCTTTTTTGAAATGTGCCGGATAAGCCCGGTTCGTTTGTCGAGTATGCTAAGGCCAAGTTGGTTAAAATAGGAGATCCAAATCTGCCCCAGGTCATCTTCAATCGAGCCGATAACCCATGGATTCGCTAAACCTTGCTCTATAGAGTAGATCTCCAGGAATTCGCCATCAAAATGGCATAAGCCGTTTTCAGTACCGATCCACACTGCACCATTCCTGTCTTCCATCAGGGAGCGCACGATTGAACCGGGAAGGCCCTGGTCGAGGCCGAAGAGCAGGAGCCCTTCCCAGGCTCCATCCTTCAGGCGTGGCATGCCAGCCTTTACCCGCTTGGGTTCGCCGAGCAACATGGTTTTATGTCGGAGTTTCTCCGCAGGGAATGCCTCCAGATCAAACGTGGAATCGGCAAACTGCTCAATACTAAACTTGATTTCGGTAAGGGGCTTTGTCAGTGGCCTACCCTGGCCGGTGTCGAAAGGCTTTGACGGGAGCTTGTCAAAATCGAATTTCTCGACTTTGGCGCTCTTCACGCTGTCAGGGCTAATCGTTACCCAATCTAGTTTTACAGGCTCGCTGAAGGTTAGTTTCGCAGTGGCAGGCTTTGCCAAGCTGACTTCTTTTTCCGGGAACGGGACATTGCGCGGTGTATTGTTGCATGAGGCCAGGACAAGCAATAACATGCCAAGGAAGGAAAAACTTGCGCGCTTGCACAATCGAGGGAGCGCTCGGAAATATATGGGATGCACGGGCAGGGTGGCAATACGCATTCTGGAGGTAATATAAACAGAAATTCAGAGTTATAGCCAGAGTCAACAGATAAGGACAGCTCCGACCTGTTGGAGGTGCCCTCACTAAATGTGCCGAACCTACGGTTCTCTTGGGCAGCAGTCCGCACTCGTGCCAACGGACTGAAGTCCGTCGTTACAAAATGGGCCGAGGCTACGCCTCTTGTCCGACCTGACCAACTATCCTCTTGTGCAATATCATTCGAGGCTACGCCTCTTCCGATCGAAATACGCAGTGAAAAACATGACTAATTTGGATAGTCCTTTTTCATGCATAAGGAATGGATTTGCCACGCACCTTCAGATCACTTGATATATCTGCCGAACCTACGGTTCTCGTCGGTGATGTCCCTACTCGTGTTAACGGACTGAAGTCCGTCGTTGTAAAATGGGCCGAGGCTACGCCTCTTGTGGGACAGAGCCGTAGGCTCGATCGATCTCATAACAACGGGTTTTAACCTGTTGAAAGAAACGACGCCTTCAGATCACTTGACATATCTACGGAACCTACGGTTCTCGTTGGTGATGTCCCTACTCGTGTTAACGGACAGAAGTCCGTAGTTACAAAATGGTCCGAGGCTACGCCTCTTGTGAGACAGAGCCGTAGGCTCGATCGATCTTATAACAACGGGTTTTAACCTGTTGAAAGAAACCGCGTCTTCAGATCACTTGAAAAATCTGCCAAGCCTACGTTTCTCATTGGTGATAGTAGGCATTCGTGCCAAGGGACTGAAGTCTGTCCTTTCAAAATGGTCCGAGGCTACGCCTCTTATGGGACAGAGCCGTAGGCTCGATCGATCTCATAACAACGGGTTTTAACCCGTTGAAAGAAGCAGTCGTCAAACATGGAGTGCCGTAGGCACGGTTCATCCTCCCCTGGATACCACGATAGCGCCAAGCCAATTGAATCGTTGGCCGGCTAGGCGAACTTGCACATTTACTGTAGATCTTGAAAAATGTACTGTTCATCGTACTCAACTTTGAATTCCTGCAGCAACTCAAGATACTCAGCCCTAAATGTTTGTCTCTTGTGGTGCTCTTCTTGATTCTGAATGTACTTAAAAACATTATCTATGTGGCTCTGGCTGTACGAAAAGACACCGTATCCTTCCTGCCACTCAAAACGGCTCTGGGTCAGTGAATGGTCGTTGACATATTTGGATGATTTGGCTTTGACTGCTTTCATCAACTCGGAAATTGAGACAACGGGTTTTAATCCGAGAAAACAATGTACATGGTCCTCCACGCCATTAACAATAATGGTCTTGCAATTTTTTTCGTTAATCAAGTTCCCTATCACACCAAGAAGTTTGCTTCGCCAGGATTTATCAATTACTGCTTTGCGGTATTTGACTGCGAAGACTGTCTGCAGGTAGACTTGATGGTATGTATTTGCCATGCGCGTTCACGTTACTCATATATGTTCCGAACCTACGGTTCTCTTGGGTAGTAGTCCATGCTTGCGCTAACGGACTGAAGTCCGTCGTTACAAAATGGGCCGAGGCTACGCCTCTTGTCTTGTTAGCCAACCATTTCGGGAGTGACCACACTTGAGCCAGCGGCTTGAAGTCCGTTGAAACAAATGGGCCGAGGCTAGGCCTCTTGTCCGACCTGACCAACTATCCTCTTGTGCAATATCATTCGGGGGGCGCCTCTTCCGATCGAAATACGCAAAGAAAAACATGACAAATTAGGATAACCCTTTTTCATGAGTAAGTAATGGATTTGCCATTTGCCTTTAGATCACTTGACATATCTACCAAACCTACGGTTCTCATCGGTGGTAGTCCGTCCTGATTCCTGCTGACTGAAGTTCGTCGTTACAAAATGGGCTGACGCTACGCGGCTTATAAGAAAGAGCCGTGGGCTCGATCGATCTAATAACAACGGGTTTTAACCTGTTGAAAGAAACCGCGCCTTCAGATCACTTGACATATCTGCCGAACCCACAGTTCTCATCGGCGATAGTCCGCATTCCAGCCAACGGACTGAAGTCCGTCGTTACAAAATGGACCGAGGCTTCGCCTTTTGGCCAAGCAAGCTAACTTCCGTTTTAGCACAATATTGACCGAGGCGGCGCCTCTGCTGATCAAATGTTTCAGAGGAAAACATGACTGATTTTTGTGGCACGCTTTCCGACCTTATGGTAAGTACTTCCGAGGCGTATTCAGGTAGCTGACCTCTATGTCCCGAACCTACGGTTCTCATGGGTTCGTTCCTGGTCTCTGCAACGGACTAAAGTCCGTTGTTATAATATGTTCCGAGGCTACGCCTCTTGCTCGGCAAACCACTCACTTCACACCACCCGATTCCAGAGCCGTAGGCTCGACTAATTTAGTAACTACGGATTTTAATCCGTGGTTACAGCCTACGAGATTGCGTTGAGTGCCGTAGGCACGGACCATACAGTTCAAATCGGCAATTCAATCACAAACTCGCTTCCATCCCCTTCCTTGGTCTCCAACCTCAACTCCCCACCATGCGCCTTCACTATGTCATAACTCAATGACAACCCCAATCCCGTTCCTTGCCCGGTGGGTTTGGTGGTGAAGAAAGGCTGGAAGATCTTATCTTTGATGTGGGAGGGGATGCCGTTGCCATTGTCTGAGACACGGATTTCGGTCTGCCCATTCATCTTCTTGGTGCTCACCGTTACTGTTGGTTCGTACATATTCATTTTTTCCTCGTCCGCTGGAGTTTCCTCCTTCGCCGTGGCTTTGGCGGATAAATTGACGAAGGCGGACTTTTTTTCCGTGACCGCATAAAACGCATTCGTAATCAGGTTGAGGATCACTCGTCCAATGTCTTGAGGAATGATGTTGATGTTGCCAACACGTGGATCGAAATCCGTCTTTGTGGTTGCATTGAACGATTTATCTTTTGCGCGCAACCCATGATAAGCAAGGCGCAGGTATTCATCTGCCAGGGCGTTTATGTCCGTGGGTTCTTTCACCCCGCTGCTGCTTCGGCTGTGTTGTAGCATGCCTTTGACGATGGCATCGGCGCGCTTGCCGTGGTGGAGAATCTTTTCGAGATTCTGCTTGACATCACGGGCGATTTCGGTCGCAGGTTGCAAGTTGCCGGATGCCAGGTTGGCGGTCATTTCATCGAGGAGTTCGTTGCTTACTTCAGAGAAGTTGTTGACGAAATTCAGTGGGTTCTGGATCTCGTGAGCGATGCCGGCGGTGAGTTCGCCCAAGCTGGCCATTTTTTCGGATTGGATGAGTTGGGATTGAGTGGCACGCAGATCGGCTAGGGATTTTTCAAGGGCTTCTGTCCGTTGGGTTACCTTGGTCTCCAGCAATTCATTTTGCTTTTCCAGTAGTAGTTTCTTTTCTTCTGTCATGCGGATGACCTTGTCTGCCTCCTTCTGTTTTGCTGTGAGAATATCTTTGTAACTCATGGAGACGTAGGCCAGCAGGAGTAAAGGAGAAGACAACAGTACACTGGACCTAAGCGGCAATTCATACGCAGCCGATTCGACACGGAAGTACTTGTGGAGAAATATGGAGATCGTTCCTCCAACGGTGAGCGTAATCATGGCGATGATTACCGTCCAGTCCGTAGGTTGGATGGTATGTCTGGATCGGATAACCAGGTAGAGAAAGTACACGATTATGACTGTCTGAACCACACCAAAGGGCCAGGAGATATTTACAAGATGCCCTGCCGCACTGGCGAATGGCATGAGAAGCAGGATGCAGTAAGTAATCCACGTCACCCGTTTGGTCAGGACCCATTCCGCAATAAGCAGGGTCATTACCATCATGACCGGCTGCGTGATGGCATTGGTGATCAGAAAGATGATCTTTTGAGCGGTGTAGGAAATTTCAAAGAGCTTCTCAATGAAAATGCCAACGGTTGAAAGCAATACGAATAGGGTGAGAAGGGCAGTGAGTTCAAATATGCGTACAGATTTGTTTAGGAAAAGTAATACCACAAACAGAAGGAACAGGGATGCGGTTGCAGCGAAGAATATTCCGCCCATTAGATAGGTGGCCCTGATCTGTCTTTGAATGAAGGCCTGATAGTCAGAATTAACCACATTGAGGAACTCCTGCAAATAGGCTGGGGCCAGCCGCAGCTCGCGCGGTGTGATGGCAGTCTGGTACTCAACTACGTGAATGGCCAATACGTGCGGCATGCCCGGGGAGGCGGGGAATGGTATTCCAGGTTTGAGGACAGGGTTGTACGCCTGGTAAGGGTTTTCTGTATCTCCGCACTGCATTACCAATTTTCCGTCAAGGTAGATATCGGTGGCGGACCAGAGCTGACGGGTAAGGTACAATGGCTCATGCCATGCACTGTCAAGTTCAAACATTAACCTGAACCACCCTTCAATTCTTCCTTGTTTGTCTGCAAGTTTGTCGGTCAGTTCGGAGAGCTTCATTCGTGTCCAGCCCGATGAGTCAATGAGGGGCAGTGCCCATCGGGTATCATGACCTTGATGAAACATCCATCCATCGTAGTCTGCCAACCTGAGCTCGCCGTGTGCAACCAGCATGGAGGGTCTGAGTTGAACGGGGTTTGACTGGGCCCACACAGCCATCTGCATGGGCATTAGTAAAAATATTAATGACGTCAGCCTGAAGCTCATGACATGGGTAGTACGATGGTAAACGCGGATCCCTTGCCCTCCTTAGTCTCCACCTTCAACTCCCCGCCATGCGCCTTCACAATATCGTAACTCAATGACAACCCCAATCCCGTTCCCTGCCCGGTAGGCTTGGTCGTGAAGAAGGGCTGGAAGATCTTGTCTTTGATGTGGGAGGGGATGCCGTTGCCATTGTCTGAGACACGGATTTCGATCCGGGCCTCACCCCGGCCCTCTCCGAGCCTGCCCCGATGACTATCGGGGGAGAGGGCCGGGGTGAGGCCCGGATC
>JANNAZ010000004.1:0-4005 GCA_031384895.1 Cyclobacteriaceae bacterium
GCAAAACTAAGCAATAAGGTCTTCTCTCCAAAATCCTCAAACTGGATCCTGGCTTTGCGGTCAGCCCCCGTTTCGTCAACGATAACCACTTTGCCAAAGCCAAATTTAGGGTGCTCTACGCGCATCCCTTGCGTTAGTCCTTTTGTGTCACTTGGTGCAAAATCTGCAGGCGGCCTGTAGTTTGTCGGTCGAACGACTGGCTGTGAACTGATCGTCTTCTTCATCCCCGACACAAAGCTTTTTGCAAACTGCGAACGGCTCTGCGGCTCTGAGTTGATGCCGGCGTACTTTGTGCTAACCTTGACGAACCTCGAATCAACTTCATCCAGGAATCGGCTTGGCTCACAGTTCTTCAATCGTCCAAACCGATACCGTGTTAGCGCATACGACATAAACAACCGCTTTTGGGCACGGGTGATTGCTACATAAAACAGGCGGCGCTCTTCTTCCAGTTCGGCCCGGCTGCTGAGCATCATCTGGGAGGGGAACAGATCTTCCTCCATCCCGGCGATGTACACGTATCGGAACTCAAGGCCCTTCGCCATGTGAATGGTCATCAGCGTCACTTTTTCGGGATCTTTGTCCTTGTCTTCATCCTGACCTGTCAGCAAAGAAACCTCCTGAAGGAAGGCACCGAGACCTTTGTCGGTGCGCTCTGGATCATCGGTAAATTCTTTGATTGCGTTTAGTAATTCCTGGATGTTATCAAACCGGCTCAGGCCCTCAACGGTTTTGTCAGCATTCAACTCGCGCAACAGTCCGGAACCTTTCGCAATTTCGGAAGCCGCGTCGTATGCATCCAGTCGCTGGATTTCAATCTGAAAGCGTGAGATCATGGCCACAAAATCCTCGATGGAGCCTGACGCCCGACCGCCAAGGAATGAGGTTGCATTTTGAAGTACCTCCCAAATGGAGATGGCGTGGTCATTGGCGGCAACAACAATCTTGTCCACCGTAGAGTCACCGATCCCACGCTTGGGAAGGTTGATGATTCTGCGGAAAGAGGCCTCGTCCTGCTGGTTAATCGCGTAGCGCAAGTAGGCGAGAAGGTCCTTGATTTCCTTACGCTGATAAAAGGACAGTCCACCAACTACTTTGTACTTGATATTCATCCGGCGCAGGGCTTCTTCGATGGCGCGGCTTTGGCTGTTGGTTCGGTAGAGAATGACAAAATCACTAAACTTGAGCTGATGCTGCATCTTCTCTTCGAAAATGGAAGTAGCGATCAGCTTACCTTCTTCGTTGTCCGATACGGCTTTGATTAGCTCTATCAGATTCCCTTCTTCGTTCTCAGTCCAGACATCTTTGGGCAGTTGGGCCTTGTTCTTTGCGATTACGGAGTTGGCTGCGTGCACAATGCTCTTGGTCGACCGGTAATTCTGTTCCAATTTGATGATCCGAAGGTCGGGATGATCTTTTTCGAAGTTGAGAATGTTGCTGATGTCCGCACCCCGGAAAGCGTATATGCTTTGTGCGTCGTCACCCACCACAGCAATGTTTTGCTTAACAGCGGAAAGCTTACGGACAATGAAATACTGGCATAGGTTTGTATCCTGGAACTCATCCACCAGGGTGTACTGGATCCGGTGCTGGTACTTGTTTAGTACATCGAGATGTTCTTTGAAAAGTTTGTCCGTATTAAATAAGAGGTCGTCGAAATCCATGGCTCCTGACTTATAGCAGCGCAGCGCATAGTTCTTGTAAATGTTTCCTATTTCAGGGCGTAGATTCGACGCGTCATCGCCCATGAGTAACGGGCTAGCCAGATATTCTTGCCAGGATACAAGGCGATTCTTGGCAGATGAAATCCGGTTGTAGACTGTATTTGCTTTGTATTGGGTGTCATCCAGATTCATCTCCCGTACGATCTGGCGTATGAGTGTCTTGGAGTCATCGGTATCATAAATGGTGAAGCTGTTTGGGTAGCCCAGGTGGTGGGCTTCTGCCCGGAGAATGCGTGCGAAAACCGAGTGGAAGGTGCCCATCCAGAGATTCTTGGCATCTTGCCCAACCACGCGTTCAACCCGCTCGCGCATCTCCCGTGATGCCTTGTTAGTAAAAGTCAAGGCCATGATGTTAAACGGATCAACTCCCTTTTCCTTGATCAGGTGGGCGATTCGATAGGTGAGTACCCTGGTCTTTCCTGAGCCTGCTCCTGCGATGATCATGCAGGGTCCTTCTGTGTTGATAACTCCTTCGCGCTGCGGAGGATTGAGGTTGTCTAAATAATCCATTCAAAAAATTCGGACGCAAGTTAAACGCATCCAGGCAATGATATTGACGATTAGCATGATAATTTTGTGCGATTCTAACCTGAAGGATATGCGACCTGAATTTATGAAGACAGATAAGAAGGAGTCCTTCAGAAGTGGCATCTTCCGGGCATTGATGAATTGGTACCCCATGTATCTGGGTACCGGTGGGAAGATACTCTTCTGGGCATCAGATTCTTCTGAAATACACCTTCGACTCGGCTTGAACCTTTGGACGCGGAATTATGTCGGGACAATCTACGGGGGGAGTTTCTTTTCAGCTTCTGATCCCTTTTACATGCTGATGCTAATGAAAATCCTAGGGAAGGGCTTTGTTGTATGGGACAAGAACGCGCACATCCGATTTCGTAGGCCGGGAAAGACACGGTTATTCGCTGTGCTGAAGCTGATGCCGGCGGATGTCGAGATCATCCGAACTCAAGTAAAGGAATGCGGACATGCGACCAAGACTTTTTCAATCCGATGGGTAGACAAGGATCAGATTGTTTACGCGGAGATCGAAAGGCAATGCTATATTGCCGACAAAGCATTCTATGAAAAGCGAAAAGGCGAAACCCAAAAAGCAAAGTAAACCCCGTAAGCCAATGATGAAGGTAGGAGAGGTCCTGGTCTCAGACGATGTGAAATCCGTTGAGTTCGTCTGCCACCTGGAGATGTGCAAGGGAGCGTGTTGCGTAGAGGGCGAGTTGGGCGCGCCGCTGGAGGAGGATGAGTTGCCCGTCATGCATGAGATCCAGCAAGCCGTGGCACCCTACCTAACCGTGGAAGGGAAAAAGGCCATAGCCGAACAGGGTCCGTATATTCTGGATGAGGACGGGGACTATTCAACCCCAACGATTGGAGGCAAAGAGTGCGCCTATGCCCACTACGATGCCAAGGGGGTATTAAAGTGCGGGATAGAGCAAGCATACCTCGACGGCAAGACGCCATTCCGTAAGCCCATTTCATGCCACCTGTATCCGATTCGCATTACAAAAAAGAAAAACTTTGAGGCGGTAAACTACCATAAGTGGAGCATTTGCTCAGCGGCTTGTTCCTTAGGCAAATCCTTACAGGTGCCATTGTACAAGTTTCTCAAGGATCCGTTGGTACGCAAGTATGGGGAGCAATGGTATGCTGACCTGGTGAATCAGATTGAAGCGAAGTAGGATCGATACAAAAAAAAGCCGCTCAGTTCGAGCGGCTTTTTGGCAAATTCTAAATTAGCTTTTATTCTGCGGTCACGTTCACCTTTACCTCGTGCTTCACTTCCTTGTGAAGGTCTAAGAGGGCGGTATACGTGCCGAGTTCTTTCGGCTGTTCTTTGAAAGAGATCTTACGGCGCTCCACTTCAATTCCTTTCGTTTTCAGGAAATCTGAAACCTGAAGGCTTGTAATCGCTCCGAAAATCTTGCCGGTCTCGCCAGCCTTGGTCTTTAGTTCGATCACCATATCGCCGATGCGTTCGGCCAGGGAGGCCGCTTCATCTTTGATCTTGGCCGCCTTGTGCGCCATCTGGCGTACGTTCTCGGCGATCATGCGCTTATTTCCTTCGTTGGCAATCAGGGCGACGCCGGTTGGAATAAGATAATTCCTTCCATAACCAGCTTTCACCTTGATGACGTCGTTCTTATATCCAAGACCGGTAACGTCTTGCTTTAATATTACTTCCATGGTGTGTTCTTATAAGTTATTTTAATGCGTCGGCCACGTACGGCAGCAGCGCGATCGTGCGTGCACGCTTGATGGCCTG
>JANNAZ010000005.1:0-8537 GCA_031384895.1 Cyclobacteriaceae bacterium
AAAGGCTACTGGGAGAATCCTTCTTCCATGAGTTTTAATCGGTCAACCCAAATACTGTCTTTTTGTTTCCCTTCACAATTCTCCATCAAGGTGAAGGCATCGATCCATGATACGTATATGTCATTCGAAATTGTCGAGGCAAAACCTATGGAGAAGATTGATCGAATTCTGTGGGGTTCGTTTGCGACTACCATCGGCAAAACTGTGGGGGAGATCATTGGTGTGGTACGGAACGATAATTTTGCAATTGGAATTCAAGGACTTAATCTAAAAACGTTAGGAGGATTTCCTTTTAATGAGGAAGGGTATGAGGTCTCCCGTGGATCCACAGCATTACCAAAAACATGGGGTAGTGTTCTTCAGGCTTACAGCATTAACCGTGCTGTGCCGCGCAAAATTGCAGTATGGAATGGCAACTTTCAAAATATGCCCGTTGTGCCACTGCCCAATGAAACGGTGCAGGGTTCAAAAATTGCAATCTTCGGTGTTCCTGAAAATAAAGTTCTTGAAACAATCGGTAAGATGGAATTGGCGGAAGGGTTGCCTCACCCCATGTTCAACGGGGAGTGGATCAAGCAATCATCGGAACTGGGCAGGTCCTATATCATCTCAGATTTTACAGAAGACGAAGTGGATGAAATGATAAAATACACGCAAAGGGCTGGTTTGATGTCGCTCTACCACGAAGGCCCATTCAAGACCTGGGGAAAATATGAATTCGATTCAAAATACTTTCCCCATGGCAGGGATGGAGTCAAGTGGGTTGTGAGTAAGACAAAAGCGGCCGGATTGCATTTTGGTGTTCATACGCTCACCAACTTCATCAACACGAACGATCCGTATGTTTCGCCTGCTCCTGATGACCGACTTGTAAAAACGGGTAGCAGTAAGCTCATGGCTGCGGTTGCTCCAACGAGCCAGGAAATCGTGGTGGCATCACCGGAATATTTCAGTGACGAGAAGAGTAACACATTGCACACCATTCAGATCGGCAGTGAGTTGATCCGGTATAGGGCAGTCTCTATTACGGCTCCCTTCACCTTGTTGGATTGCCAGCGTGGTGCCTTTAATACACAACCTGCTACGCACACTAAGGGAAGTGAAGTGTCAAAGCTGCTCGATCATCCCTATGAAGTTTTCTTTCCTTCGATTGCGATGCAGAATGAAATTGCCAAAAACCTCGCGTTGCTTTTCAATGAAACAGGGATTGATCACCTTGATTTTGACGGACATGAAGGAGGCCTGGCTTCTGGTCAGGGAGATTACGGAATTGAAGCTTTTTCCAAAACCTTTTATGACTATGCGGATCATTTTGTAGTAAACGGAACCAGCAACTCAAAACATTTCTACTGGCACATAAACACCTATTGCAACTGGGGTGAACCCTGGTATGGCGGATTTCGGGAAAGCATGCAGGCGTATCGGATTGCCAACCAGGCTTTGTTTGAAAGAAACTACATGCCCAATATGATGGGATGGTATTTAATGACGGCTACCACATCGCTTTCGGAAATGGAGTGGATGTTGGCCACGGCTGCTGGTTACAATGCTGGCTTCGCCATGGTGTTGCGCGTGCGCGATGCGCAAAAGAATCCTGACCGCGATCAGCTGCTCGATGCCATTCGTGAATGGGAAACAGCCCGGAGGCAGGGCGCGTTCTCGATGGCGCAACGTGATCTGCTCAAAAACCCAAACAATGAATTTCACCTCGATAGGATAGCAGAGCAGGAATGGCGGCTCTATCCCTTTCATTATTCAGATTCTTTCCTGCACGAAAAGAAAGATTTGCAACCCGGAGAACCCACCCACTCGACTTGGAATTTTATTAGCCAGGATGATACTCAGCCCTTACAATTCACGCTGGAAGTAACCGGTCAGGGTGGAGGAATAGTAAATCCGGTCATAAGGTTGGATCAATTTGCGGAACTGATGTTTCCGGTTTCCTTGCAAGCAGGTGAACGCATGGTGATGGATGGCTCAAGGGTGCGGATCTATGATCTTAAAGGAAAGCAACGCACGTCGCTGGTGCTTGAAAATGTTCCTGAGCTTAACAAGGGTAGTCACATTTTGAAATTCAAAACAAGCTATAGCGATGAGGATAATTCACCGGGCGTTTTGATGATTATCAGGACAGAAGGTTCCGGGGAAGTTGTGAAGGCGAATCAATAATCAGGCGGAGGATGACCCGATGAGGCATCGGAACACCGCCAACGGACGAGCCATTACATGATTGGGACATTGTACATTAAGGAATGAAAACAGTTACCTTTTGAGTCAGCATCAATCATCGATCATGAAGAAATTCAGTATCCTGTTTTTAGGATGTTTCTTACTGTCCAGTCTGCATGCGCAAAACAAAGCGAGTGATAGGACAAAAAGACCTAACGTGCTGATCATCCTTTCTGATGACCATGCTTACCAGGCAATTGGTGCGTATGGCAGCCAATTGGCGATGACCCCCAACATAGACAGGTTGGCAAAAGAAGGGGCTGTTTTTAATAGTGCCTATGTTACCAATTCGATCTGCGGACCCAGTCGGGCGGTAATATTAACTGGAAAGTTTAGTCATAAGAACGGCTTCAAGGACAATGATCATTCTGTCTTCGACGGCAGCCAGCAAACTTTTGTAAAGCAACTGCAGCAGGCAGGTTATCAAACCGCCTGGATCGGGAAGTGGCATCTGACCAGTCAACCCCAGGGATTTGATTTCTGGCAAATACTTCCCGGGCAGGGTGATTATTACAATCCTGATTTCCTGTTGATGGATGGCACACGAAAACAGTTTGAGGGGTATGTTTCGAATCTGGTAGAAGATTTTTCAGAAGATTGGTTAGGCAAACGGGATCCCGCTAAACCTTTTTGTCTGGTTATCGGGCATAAGGCGGTGCATCGTACCTGGATTCCTGATTTACAGGACCTTGGCAGGTACGACAAAGTGAATTTCCCCTTACCGGCTGATTTCTATGATGCTTATGAAAACAGGAAGGCGGCCTCCCTTCAAGACATGACTATTTCGGAAACGATGCAGTTGGACTCTGATCTGAAGATGAAAATGGATGGCAGTTCGGAGCTTGGGCTTAAAAGACTAAACCCCGAACAGCGGAAAATCATTGAACCCTATTACCAAAAAATTGAAGACGACCTGAAATCAAAGCATCTGTCCGGTAATGCGCTTACGGAATGGAAATTTCAGCGCTACATGAAAGACTACCTGAATACGGCACAGTCCATTGATCGAAATGTAGGCCGCACGTTGGATTATTTGGATGCACATGACCTCAGAGAAAATACCATTATTATTTATATGTCAGACCAGGGATTCTACCTGGGGGAACATGGGTGGTTTGACAAGCGCTGGATGTACGAAGAATCATTCAGAACCCCGATGATTGTGCGTTACCCCGGTGTTGTGAAACCTGGAACTCACATCAATCAGCTGGTGATGAACCTGGATATTGCCCCCACCATGCTTGATGTGGCTGGAGTTACCATACCCAACGAAGTGCAGGGTAAGTCAATGTTGCCTTTGCTTACCAAGAAAAACGCCGCCTGGCGAAATGAGCTGTATTATCATTACTATGAGGCAACTACACATAGTGTTTCCCCACATTTTGGTATAAAAACAATCCCCTATAAATTGATTCGGTTTTATGAAAAGGTTACCGGCTGGGAATTGTATGATTTGCAAAAGGATCCTCATGAAATGAATAATATTTATGGAAAGCCGGGGTATGAAAAAATCACTGCTCAACTGAAAGGGCAGCTCAATAAGCTAATTGACCAATATGATGACACGGAGGCGAAACAAATTTTAGCGAAGGAAGCAACTAACTGACAGCGAAATCACCTCAAAATGAAAGTATTAAGAACTGCTGCACTACTGTTGATTAGCGTTATGGCTAATGCACAGCAAAAATCCGATAGCGAAAAATGGGTCCAGCTTTTTAATGGGAAAGACCTGGAAGGGTGGACCATTAAAATAAAGGACCATCCACTGAATGATAATTTTGGGAACACCTTTCGGGTCGAAAATGGAGTAATGAAGGTTAGCTATGATCAGTATGGGGGAGTTTTTAAGGAACAGTTCGGGCATATATTTTACAAGCAAAAGTATTCATCCTACCTGCTGGATGTGGAGTACCGGTTCACCGATGAACAAATCAAAGACGGCCCAGACTGGGCATATCGCAACAGCGGATTAATGCTGCATGGACAGTCACCTGAGTCAATGACGGTTGATCAGGATTTCCCCATATCGCTGGAAGCACAGCTCCTGGGTGGAAATGGGCAAGAACAAAGATCAACGCTTAATCTATGCTCACCTGGAACCAATGTTGTGATGGATGGAAAACTATTTACGCCTCACTGCGTCAATTCAAGCTCGAAGACCTATGCAGGTGATCAGTGGGTGCGCGTTCAGGTACTGGTATTGGGTGATTCCATCATCAAGCATATTGTACAGCATGACACAGTTTTGGTTTATACCAAGCCGCAATATGATGGCAACGACCAATGGGTAAAAAAGGCAGGGTTGAAAGGAGGGACCCTCATCAGAGAAGGAACTATTTCATTACAAAGTGAAAGCCATCCGGTGGAATTCAGAAAGGTAGCTTTGTTTAACCTGGAAGAATATATGTGTGACACCAAGAAGCTTCAGCGCGTATTGAGTGAATTGAGGGCACGCAAATATTGAATGGTGGCTGGTTCATATGACTCCGAGCCACGGCAACCTTGGGTATGGCAAACTCGCTTCACGTTTTGTTTCTGAGTTCGAAAGAAAGTGGATGAAGGAGAAGTGGCCTGATGATCATGCTGAGAGTGGCGGAGATATTCAATCACTTTCGGATTTATCCAATAGTTATAATGTAGTCAAAGACATGAAGATGATACCCCTTACGCGAAATGATATCATCGGATTGGCCATTGCTGTCCTTGCCCCTGTATTGCCCCTTGTACTTACCATGATGCCGTTGAGTGAGGTGATTAAGATGTTGGCAGGGGTGTTGTTCTAGGAGCTGGCAACTGGATACTAGATACTAGATACTAGATACTAGATGCAGGATTCTGTAGACTACTGATACTAGATACTAGATACTGGATACTGGATTCTGGATTCTGGATGCTTTGACATTGAATATTTAGTGCTCTCCTTGTTGGATATTCATACGCAGCTCCTGGATTAGGCTGAGTTTCAGTTGACCTCATTCGAACGGATGAAAATCATAACGCCAAGTGATCCCTCAGTTTCATAATCTGCCTTATTGGTATATCTTTGATCCTGTGGTTCAATTAGCATCGCGTTATGTTCTTATCCGCCAATAAAATAGATAATCCCATGAAGTTTTTTTCCGCATTTGTTAGCACCAATCCCATTGTTTTCTTTTTCATTGGATTGACGCTGGCTGCCTGTGGCAAGAAATCAGAAACAGTAGTTCAGCCACCGGTAAAAGTAAACGTGGTGACGGCGATTCAGAAGGATGTTCCCATTTATGAGGACTTTGTCGCCCAGGTTTTTGGAGAATCTGACGTAGAGATTCGTTCACGGGTAGAAGGCTGGGTTACTTCGGTGAATTTTAGAGAAGGGTCCGCCGTAAAAAAGGGTAGCCTGCTCTATATTATTGATGATATCCAATATAAGACACAGATGGATCGTGCAGAAAGTGACCTCGCGAGCGCAAAGACCGAGATGGTGCGCGCGCAAAGCGAACTGAATCGCGTAAAGCCGCTCGCTGATCTTAATGCGTTAAGCAAGCAGGACCTCGATAATTCAACAGCGGGGTATGAGGCGTCTATCGCCAAGGTAAAAGCCGCGGAAGCTTCTTTGCAGAATTCAAAGATTGAGTTGGGATACACCCGGGTATACGCACCATTTGATGGCGTGGTGGGAATTTCGAATGCAAGGGTAGGGGATTATGCCAGTCGCATGGGTGAGTCTTCGGTGCTAACAACAATTTCCAGCATCGGTGGCGTGAGAATCCGGTTTCAGGTCAGCGAGCGTGCCTACCTTCGGATGGCTCAGATGACGCAAGAAGAATTAAATTCTGCGAAGAAGAATATTCAATTGATCCTGGCGGATGAATCAATCTATCCTGAAAAGGGAGAGGTGAATTTTGCGGATCGTGAAATCGATCCCAAGACAGGCACGCTGACCATCGAGGCATTATTTGCTAATCCAAAAGGACTCTTGCGGCCCGGTATGTTTGTCAAGACGCGGGTCTTGTTAAGCACAGTATTGAATGCAGTCCTGATTCCCCAGCGGGCAGTATTCCAACTGCAAAGCCTCGCCCAGGCATTCACCGTAACGGATTCCAGTACCTTGAAAATTACCATTATTGAGACCGGCGCAAAGATTGGTGATGGCTGGATCATTAAGAAAGGATTGAAAGCGGGTGACAAGGTGGCGGTGATTGGTGTCGCCTCACTTACCCCCAACTCCAAAATTGAAGTGGTTGACATGAAGTGGCCTGCGGATGCCCAAGCAAAGGATAACCAGTAGGCTAGCCCTGTCTATATTATATAAGTTATGAGCGAATTTTTTATCAGAAGGCCAATCGTAGCGATGGTGATTTCCATCCTGATGGTCTTGATGGGGTTAATTACGTTGCGGAGTATTCCGATATCCAAGTATCCTGAGATTACACCTCCTATGGTGCAGGTAACCACCTTATTCAATGGCGCCAATGCAGTGAACGTAGAGCAGGCCGTGGCCACGCCGATCGAACAGCAGGTGAATGGGGTGGAGCAAATGCTGTACATGAAATCCATCAATGCGGCAGACGGATCACTTACCCTTCAAGTTTCTTTTGAAGTGGGTACCGATCTCGACAATGCCAACATGCTCACCCAAAACCGGGTGTCTCAGGCAAGTGCCAAAATGCCGAATGAAGTGAAAGCCTTTGGTGTCACGACCAAGAAGTCAATGGTATTTCCCATTATGCTGGTGTCACTCTCGTCACCGGATTCAACTTTCGATGGATTATTTCTCAACAACTATGCGAACATCAATATTGTAGACCAGCTGAAACGCCTGAAAGGAGTAGGGGATGTAATTCTTTTTGGTGGAGCCGATTATTCGATGCGCGTGTGGCTGAAGCCCGACCAACTCACCAAGCTAAACCTTACGGTAACTGATGTGATGAATGCGGTGAAGAAACAAAATGCGATCGCGCCCGGTGGAAAGTTCGGAGCGCCCCCCTCTCCGAAAGGAGTGGAATATACGTACAGCGTATTGTTGCAGGAGCGTTTGGTCACAGAAGAGGAATTTGGCGATATCATTGTGAAATCAGATGAACGTGGTGCCATCATTCGCCTGAAAGACATTGCCCGCCTCGATTTGGGCGTGGAAAACTATAATTCCTTCAGCCGGCTCAACAAGAAAGCCGCCAGCACAATTGTGGTCTACCAGATGCCTGGCTCCAACGCACTGGAGGTGGCTGATCTGGTGCAGCGCACCATGACCGATTTGAAAACACGGTTTCCGGAAGACTTGACGTATGACATTTCATTGAATACTACTAAATCAGTGTCTGTCGGTATTGAGGAAATTATTCATACGCTGTTTGAAGCGGTTATTCTTGTCATCCTGGTTGTGTTCCTTTTCTTGCAAGATTGGAGAGCCACCCTTATTCCTTTATTGACTGTTCCGGTTTCATTGATTGGAACGTTTATCATTTTTCCGTTGCTGGGGTTCTCCGTCAATGTCTTGTCCCTTCTCGGCCTGGTGCTTGCTATTGGATTGGTGGTTGACGACGCGATTGTGGTTGTGGAAGCAGTAATGCACAACCTTGAACATGGGATGAATCCAAAAGAGGCCACGCAAAAAGCCATGAAGGAAGTGGGCGGACCTGTTGTTGCGATCGCGCTTATTCTCGCCGCTGTATTTATCCCCGTAGCTTTTGCCGGAGGGATTACGGGAAGGCTCTATCAGCAGTTTGCCATCACCATTGCTATTTCTGTGTTGTTCTCTGCCTTTAATGCCCTTACGCTGAGCCCTGCGTTGGCCGCCATTTTATTAAAACCTAAAAAGAAATCTACCGGGTGGTTGCAGCGATTCTTCGATGCCTTTAATCGCATGTTTGACAAGTTCACATTAGGATACACCGGTGTAGCAGGTATTGTTGCCCGTAAATCCGTTCGATCAATCATGATCATTGGTGTTGTACTGCTTGTGACCGGACTGCTGGGAAAGAACATCCCCGGAGGATTTGTGCCGGAAGAGGATGAAGGGTATTACCTGGTGAACATTCAACTCCCGGATGCGGCGTCATTGGAGCGTACGGACCAGGTAGCGCGTAAAATTGAGAAGATCATTAACGATACAGAAGGTGTTGCCTACTCAACGATGGTGGTCGGGTATAGTATGCTGACTCAATCGTTTTCAACCAACAACGCTTTCGTCTTTATTTCTCTGGAGGATTGGGAGGAGCGGGAGAAAACAGCCAAGCAGTTGATTCAGCAGACCAACCAGGCCTTCAGGAGTTCGATTACCGAAGCAACGGCGATTGCCTTCGGCCCACCGCCCATTGAAGGTCTTGGTA
>JANNAZ010000022.1:0-2863 GCA_031384895.1 Cyclobacteriaceae bacterium
ATCCAGAATACATTAAAGAACTCCCGAGGTTTAAGCTGCCCATATTGAAACAGGGAACCTACCGTGCATTTGAAATTTCGGGTGACTCCATGCTCCCTATTTTACCAGGAACGATTGTAGTCGGTGAATGGGTGGAGGACATCAATGGAGTGAAAAATGGAAAGCCCTACATTTTGGTTACTGAGCGGGATGGAATTGTGTTTAAACGCGTTTTTAATTACTTGCAGGAAAGCGGCAAGCTCTTCCTGGTTTCCGACAATAGACAATACGCACCGTACCAGATTGATGGGGCTGAGGTGATCGAGATTTGGAGTGCAAAAGCATATATCAGTGTTGATTTTCCCGATGCACAATCAAAAGGTGATTTGTCTGTGGAGGAATTGGCCGGAATGGTGATGAATCTCAAGAAGGAGATTCAGTCTATGAAATCTGAAAGCGACAAAAAGAATTTTTCTTAGCTAAAAACTACTCTGTCCCTCCTTGATCGGAGGGGCAGGGGGTTTTATTTCTCGTTCGCGAGCTTTCTCAGCGTTGCTAATCGGTCAATTTTTTGCGTAGGTGTCTCACTAAATAGTTGAGCATATTGAATTTCCTTGGGCACTTCAAATTTTCCAAGCTGCTTTCCAAGGCCGTCTTTTATTGCCACCTCGACAGCGCTGGATTGCGGTTGGCCCTCCAAGACTAAACAAACTCGTTCCCCCAATTGCTCATCCGGCTTACCGGTGATAAAAAACCGCACCTGGATACCTAAAGCCATCAATACGCGATGTACCACATCCTCAATTTTCTTCGGGTGAATTTTTATTCCGCCGGAGTTGACCACTGCGTCGGTGCGGCCAATGACCCGAAAGTTTGTGGGACTCGTAAATTCAACGTGATCGTTTGTCGCGATGGGGGTTGACCCTAGATGCGGAGCCTGCACTACCAAACACCCGCGTTCATCGGTGGAGGCATCAATTCCGGGAAGGAGGCGAAATGTGTCTTGAACGTGTGGACCATTTAACCGCTGAAGGGCAATGTGCGTCAGAGTTTCCGTCATTCCGTAGGTAGCAAAATAGGCATTCGGCCGATCCTGAAGCTGCTCAATGGACTGCATGGAAAGCGATGCTCCGCCAATAAGTACAATGGAGATCCGATTCAGTTCGTTAGGTGATTCACGGAGAACAGTAGCCAGTTGTAGTGGGACAAGTGCGATGAAATCAATTGTCTCCTGTAGTCCACTGAGTGGATTAGCCGAGGCTGGCTGAATGACCATGTCCATTCCGGTGACAAGGCTCCGGATGATCATCATGGTCCCGGCTACAAAGTTTACGTCAAGGCACACCAATGAAGTGGTGCCTCGTTTTAAGCCCAACGCATCAGCAGTGAGTTTTGCGCTTGCCTCGAGTTGCTCGCGTCGAAAGGTGAGGGACTTCGGGGAACCGGTGGATCCAGATGTTTGAAATGTGAATTCGCTTTTTCCGCTAAGCCATTGTCGGATAACATCCAGCGCATTTCGCTCCTGGTCCCCCCAGGATGATGGTGGTTGGTGTAATGCGGACTCCACTGTGTGCCAACAGCCACCTAAGTGTACACGCATCATGTCCGAACGGATTGAGGAGACCAAACAGGCTATGGGAACTTAGGGAACTTGGAGAAATCGGGTTCACGCTTTTCCAGGAAGGCATTCTTACCTTCTTTGGCCTCTTCGCTGAGGTAATAAAGGAGCGTGGCATTTCCTGCAAGTTCCTGGATACCGGCCTGGCCGTCAAGTTCCGCATTAAACGATGATTTCAGCATGCGTATGGCCAACGGGCTTTTCTTCAGGATTTTTTGCGCCCACGCCACATACGTTTCCTCCAGCTTGTCCAGCGGAACTACTTTGTTTACCAATCCCATTTCCCTCGCTTCGGTTGCGTTGTATTGTTCACACAAGTACCAGATTTCCCTGGCTTTTTTCTGTCCGACGATGCGGGCCAGGTAGGAGGCACCAAACCCGCCATCAAAGCTACCTACCTTGGGCCCTGTCTGCCCAAAACGGGCATTTTCAGCTGCTATGGTAAGGTCGCAGACAACATGCAAGACATGGCCTCCGCCGATTGCCCATCCTGCCACTGCGGCAATAACGGGCTTGGGAATAGAGCGGATGAGCTTTTGCAGATCAAGTACATTCAGGCGGGGGACGGTATCTTTCCCAACATAGCCTCCGTGGCCGCGCACCGACTGGTCTCCGCCGCTGCAGAACGCCTTTCCACCTTCGCCGGTTAAAATGACAACTCCAATCTGGGTGTCTTCACGACAGATGTACATGGCATCAATCATCTCGTTTACAGTCAACGGCGTGAATGCGTTGTGGACCTCCGGACGATTGATGCTAATTCGGGCAATCCCCTGGTAGCTGTGAAATAGGATTTCCTTGTATTCCTTTACGGGCTGCCAATCATAGCTAAGCTTCATAACTCTTCTTTATCTGTTTTCTAAATAATTCAAAGACGGACTTGTTCAGCGACTGGGAGGATTCCAGCTCTAGAATTTTTGCGTTTCCATCTGGGCGAAAGTATTCTTTCAGCGATACCGATGATCCTTCGCTAAAGGCCAAGCCAAACTCGGTGGCGAGTGACCGTGCACGTAGTGCTTGGCGTGTAATAAAAAATTCTTCGGCTTCGGCTAACTCTGCAGGCCCGTCGATCATGTTAAAGATAATTCCCCCATGGTTGTTCAGTACAACGACGAAGAGGTTAGGCATGGGATAATTATGCCAAAAGGCGTTGCGATCATAGAAGAAGGCCTGGTCACCTGTGATCAGGACGTTGGGGATGGAGGAAGTGAGAGAATGCCCAACGGCAGTACTTGTGCACCCATCAATACCACTAGTGCCGCGATT
>JANNAZ010000331.1:0-4804 GCA_031384895.1 Cyclobacteriaceae bacterium
TTAGGCTTTAGGCTTTAGGGCTGCGCCTTACTATTCGCGTGAAATCAACACGGACTTTCTGATCCATACAGCGGAAATGATCGCGGCAAAGAGAAAGACGGTGGCCATAATCGCCCAGTAATTTATTTGGCGTGATTGGGCGGTCATGGTGAAGTCCTTGATAAGATCTCCTTGCTTGAACCAGATGGCGTTAGGCCCTGCGACCGAGTCTGCGTTCGATTCAACAATGTCAGCGGGCATTTTAATAGAATGTTCAAATCTGTCAAACAACGCGAAGAAGTGTTTTTCATCCAGCCCTTCAAATTTTGCCTCCTCTTCGGGCAGCAGGCGGACGGGTACGTTCAGGGAGTCCGCGAGCAAAGTCTGTAAAAAGCTGGCATGGAATTCCACTTTGCTCAGAGAGCGAAAGAGCCACTCCTTATTCTTGCGTGTAGTGTCTAACCAGGATGCGCCAAGGTTCTTTTTCTCCAGTGTTTGCATCAGGATATCGAAGATCTCTTCAAATAGGCCACGCTGGAAGTATGCATCAAGTTTTACGTCGACTTTCCTTCTGTACAGCGAATCTTCGTGGGTTGGGACTTTAGTTGCCCGGATGCGGTTCATGAAAGCATAGTCTTCCGGTGTAAAGAAGTCATCGGGATTAACATGGTTAAACTGAATCGTTGCAACGTACGTGTCGCTGTACGTTAGGTCTGAGTAGAACCAGCGAAATGAGGTCATGAATTCGGACCTTATCTTGAACGGTGCGTCGGAGGCAAGGGTAAATTGGTTTGCCTCTTCCGTTGTGACGAAATGCTTCGTGAATGTAAATAAATACTCCGGTCTATTTTGCAGACTAGAGTCCCCTTCGCCTGCTGGCAGAGGTTGCATGTCGGTTTCCCAACCCATTTTCTTGGTAGCGCCAAACATGTTCTTTATCAAGATAGACGAATCCGGGTCCGTGGTCGAAATCATCCGCTTGATTGAGCCGTCCGTATAGACCGTGGTATGGGTGTGATAGTCGTTGCCCAGACAGCCGGACAAGAAGGTCAGCGTCAGGAATGCGAGGAAGTAGGTTAGCGGCTTCATGGTCTCAAAATTCGGCATTAAGTCTTGGTGTTCCCACGCCGGGGGAGTTTTCTTTTGATTGGATCTAAGCTTTTGGCTGTTAGCCTTTAGCTGCTTTTGCGGCCGTCAAGCGAAGGACAACCCTCCGCTATCACCCAAATCTGCCAATAGCTAAGGGCCAACAGCTAATAGCCAACCGCCAATAACCAATATGAACACCGAACTATTTCCCATTCTCTTCGTATTTTTAACCATGCTCCGCCCGATAATTTTCCTGCTTTTTCTTAATGCTTCGGTATTTGCCCAGCAGGACGAGATTAGGAAGAGCATCTATTTTGACGGTGGTAGTTATTTCATCGACGAGTACCAGGCCGCAGACCTCGCCCACTGGCTCGACTCCATCCCCAGCCTCCTCGATAAATATGAAATCCAACTGATCAGCCACACAGATCCTATTGGTGGCAAACGCTACAACCAATGGCTGTCGCAAATGCGCAGTGAGTCGGTATTCCAAATACTCTTAATGAAAGATATTCCTGATCGAATGATCCACGTCAAGGATTGGGGCCTGGAAAATCCGGTATATGAAAATACCTCCCATGTAGGCATGCTGATGAACAGGCGGGTGGATGTGATTCTGAGGCCTGTCGTATTTTAGCTGTTGGCTGTTGGCCGACTCGCGTGGAATTGAAGTCTAGATTTGCGAAGTCAAATAGTCCCAGCATCGATACTAGTCTCTCCAAAACGAAGAAAAAGCCAGGGCCATTGCTGTTCCCTGCCAATAGCCAAAAGCTAACAGCAAATACCGAAATTGGTCACACTTTCCGTACACCTAACCTTTTCGACTTGCAGCCCGGTGCGCCTACATTTGGTGATATGAGAAACTTTCGTGATCTAGAAATCTGGCAGGAAAGCATGACTCTGGCTGTGCAAACTTATGAACTAGTTAAGCTGCTACCGCAAGAAGAGAAGTATGGACTGAAAAGCCAAATCAGACGAGCAGCCGTTTCGATTCCATCCAATATTGCCGAAGGCTGTAGCCGGTCTAGCCAGAAAGAGTTCAAGTACTTTCTTGAGATTTCTCTTGTTTCAGCTTTTGAGGTAGAAACAGATCTGATCCTTGCGGAAAAACTCAACATGATATCCGACCATAGATTACTCGAGTTTTTGCTAAGACTCAACGCCATCCAAAGGAGAATCAACTCACTGATCTCCAAAATCAAGTCCAGCAGACCCGGTTGAGATTGGAGCGAAGTTTACAAGTGATTCCAGCATTGGTCCCAGTCGTTCTCAAGTGAATAAACCCCAACCATTTGCACACGCTGCCAACAGCCTATTTCAAGCCTCACCGAAGCGAAGCTTAGATCCGTACCATTGCCATAACCTGCCAATGGCCAATAGCCAACAGCTGAGCCACTTTTTGGACATGGGAACATAAGGCACCTTCACCACACGTAATTACTACCCCGACTTCGTCCACTTTCGGACACCTTTTTTCGATCGCGGACGGATAAAATGCAACCATTCCTGAAATCTACCGTCTAATCGTCTGTAATGCCCATGGCATTATTATTGGCAGTAAACCGTTGTAGCACCCACCCAAATGATCAAGCTCCAAGACGTAGATAAGTATATTGATTCCCGGTTCCAACGGACGTTTATCCTAAAGGGCATCGATTTGCAGGTCGAGCAGGGCGAATTCCTTACAATCATGGGCCCCAGCGGGTCGGGAAAATCGAGCCTCATGAACATCATCGGAATGCTCGATGAGCCCTCAGCAGGGGAATACTTCTTCTTCGATGAGCCGGTGCATAAAATGAAGGAGAAGAAGAAGAGCGAAATGCACAAGAACTACATCGGCTTCATCTTCCAGGCCTACCACCTCATTGACGAGCTGACGGTGTATGAAAATATTGAAACCCCTCTGTTATATAAAGGTGTTGGCGGCAGCCAGCGCAAGAGCATGGTCGCTGAATTGCTTGACCGCTTCAACATGGTTGCCAAGAAGGACTTGTTCCCCGAACAACTCAGCGGTGGACAGCAGCAGTTAGTTGGCATTGCCAGGGCTATTGTCGGCCAGCCGAAATTATTGCTCGCTGACGAGCCCACCGGGAACCTCCATTCTGAACAGGGAAAGCACATCATGGATATCTTCGAGAAACTTAATGACGAAGGCATCACCATTATCCAGGTGACACACTCCGAAGAAAATGCTCTTCGCGGAAAGCGCATTGTGCGCATTGCCGACGGTGCGGTACTGAAAGACGAAAAGATTAGATGAAAAAGAATTTACGTATGAAGCGGTTTGTGATTGCGGGGTGGCTGGTCGGTGCGGTGACTATTACTTCTTCGCTGCAGGCGCAAACAAAGGTGTTGACCTTTGAAGAGGCAGTGCGTATTGCGATGAAGAACAGTGTTGTCCTCAATACCCAGCGAAATAATCTTGAAGCGAGCCAGATCCAAAAGACGGCCAGCCTCGTGTCGATGGGCCCGAGCCTGTCGCTCAACAGTTCCGCGGTTCGCATCGACGGTAATTCGTTTAACCCGCAGACGGGTTCGGTAATCAATGGTACCCGCGACAACATCACGGGTTCCCTCAATGGGAACATTAATTTATTTAGTGGCTTCCAGACTATTAATACGATCAAGCAGAATACAAACTTGCTTGAAGCGCAAGCGTACAATGTTAACCGCGTGACCCAGGATGTGATTAACACCGTGGCGACGCAGTACTTGACGGTCATGTTAGACGGGGAGTTGGTGAAGATCGCCAAGGAGAATTTTGACGGACTAAGCAAGCAGCTCGAGCAAATCAAAGAGCAGGCGGCACTAGGCGCCCGGTCGCCGGTCGACGAGTACAACCAGGATGCGCAAACCAAAGCAGCAGAACTTCGTTACGTGCAGGCCGGGATTCAATTGAATAACGACAGAGCGCTGTTGACGCAGACTTTACTCATTGACCCCTTCGAGGAATTTGCCGTGGAGAACCCGAATTGGGATGTCAGTGCGATAGGAAATGAAATCCTGGATCCGCGTGCGCTTGCTGAGGAAGCAAAACTTCACCGGGGTGACTATCTCCGTGCGACCCGGCAGGAATCCGCGCAGCGGTTTGGGATGGCTGCAACCCGTGGGGGGATGATGCCCAGGTTGATTGCCTTTGGTACGTATGGATCCGCTTACAACTTCCAACACAACGTAGCCGACTCGATTGACGATGGGTCTGGAAACCAGATTCTAAACCCTTCTGCGCCGCGCCCCTTTGGCGAACAGTTCAAACAGGACAACGTCTATAAGCAATATGGCGTTCAGTTGACGATTCCTATTTTGAACGGTTTTCAAAGCCGATCGACCCACGTGCAGCAGAAGATATTATTCGAGAATAGCCAGCTGACTCGCAAGAATCTGGAGTTCCAAATACAGAATGATGTCCTTCGCACCATTCGCAACTATGAAGGGGCAAAGAAATCCTACAGAATCACAGTCGATCAGTTGAAGGCTGCTGAGGTGGCCTTCCAGCTAGAGACTGAACGTTACAATCTGGGAGTAACCAACTTCGTGGACTTTGTGAACGCCAACCGCGCATTTGTCCAGGCCCAGGCAGACAAAGCCCGCGCGGAGTATAACCTCGTATTCCAAAAGCTCCTGCTTGAGTATGCCGTGGGTACGCTCAAGGTGGAAGATATTCAGAAATAGCTTTTGGCTGTTGGCTCTTGGCTGAGCCGTGTGAAATTCGAGATGAGGATTCTTAAGTTGAGTT
>JANNAZ010000100.1:0-12003 GCA_031384895.1 Cyclobacteriaceae bacterium
AGCGAGTTGGAAACCCACTATATGGCAGGGGGTAATGTTCCGAATGTTATCCGGGCATTGATTTCAGCCGAGAAGGCGAACATCAGCCTGAGTTTCAAACAAGCGACCGCCATCAACCTGGCTGGACGTGATGTGTTTGAAGCCGTTCAGATATCGGTTAATCCCAAAGTGATCACCACACCAAAAGTGGCCGCTGTTGCCGCAGACGGTATTCAGTTGATTGCTGTAGCGCGGGTAACGGTACGTGCCAGCATTGCCCAGCTGGTGGGTGGTGCAGGAGAAGACACGATCCTGGCGCGGGTGGGTGAGGGCATTGTCACGTCGATCGGCTCGGCCCAGTCACACAAAGAAGTGCTTTCGAACCCTGACAAGATTTCAAAACTCGTGCTTTCACGTGGATTGGATGCAGGTACTGCCTTTGAAATTCTCTCTATTGATATCGCTGATGTTGATGTAGGCGCAAACATTGGCGCAAAACTTCAGACCGACCAGGCTGCAGCAGACTTGAAAGTTGCTGAAGCGCGTGCAGAAGAACGCCGCGCGATGGCCGTCGCCCTCGAACAAGAGATGATTGCGAAAGCACAGGAAGCCCGTGCCAATGTGATTCAGGCAGAAGCAGAGATCCCTAAAGCCATTGCGGCAGCTTTCATCAACGGAAACCTGGGCGTCATGGATTATTATAAGATGCAAAATGTTCAGGCAGACACGGAGATGCGCCAATCGATCTCCGGATCGGGTAAAGCCGGCGGCTCACCGAATACGCCAAGCAAAACCTAAAGAAAATGGACTCGCAAGAGTCCATTTTTGTTAATACCAGAATACCTATCTGCATCGTTCAATCAGCCCAATCTGCGGGAACTGCATTCTTCTGTATTCATCTGCGTTGTTCAATCAGCGCAATCTGCGGGAACTGCATTCTTATTAATTTAATGCTGTTCCCATCCGAATGACTGGCGAACAAAGAAAGTCTGGGTACCCTTTTGATAGATGAGATTGGCATAGGTAAGTGGAATTACACTCAGGCCATCGCGGGTGAGCAACCCATGGCGGCCATTTTGACTAACGATCACATGACGATGATCGATCAATTCTAAACGCTCGAAGCGAGTCTCGATAAGAATCTTGCCTGTTGGCTCGGCAAGACCCAGGAGCCCATTACTACAAAGCAAGTAACTTCCGTCCGGCTGCAGTAAAATAGAATCATAGCGAAGTGCCAGCAGGACTTCTCCATTCCGACCGATGAGTCCTTCTTTTTGGTTTCGCGCTACCTTGGCCACACCCTGACGAAAGGAGCTGATCTTATCAAAGGTAGGCTGCACGATAATTTCATCAGACGCATCGATAAAGCCCCACTTGCCGAGAAGCCGAATCGCTGCGCGCCCTTCGACAAAATCTTCAGCCTCCTCGTATCGATTGGCGATTCGCAGACGGCCCCGGTTATCGACAAATCCATACTTCCCATCTCGCTTAATAACAGTCAGCCCCTCATGTTCGCTAAAAGACTGCTGCTCCTGCGCAATGACCGCTACTTTTCTATTCATGATCTGCCCCTGGAAGTTGATTTCCTTCTCGGTGCCATCCGGTAATTTTTCAAGCAAGTGATCAGGAAAGGAAATGAGTGGATGCTCCGTGAAATAAATGACTTGTCCGGAAAAATCTTTGATGAGCTTCAGGTTGCCTTGCCATTCCATCCACAGGTTTCCTGGAAGCAATTGAATCCGGTTTGGTTGGGGAGGAACAACCCAGCGATCATCTACCGTGATGATACCGTACTGGCCCCTGAATTTTACAACAACATGCTGGTCATCCGACTCACCGAGCGAGTCAAAGACACAGGCTATCTGGTCTTTGCCCAGCCGGTCGATGCCCCCGACGTATCCTCCCTTTGTCACCGGAAAAAATTGTCCGGTAAAGGGGCCCATCTGGTCGTAGGAGGTTTCTGTTTTCCTGACGCCGACGGTATCATACAAATCCCATTTGATTTTACCCTGATCGTTCCAGCTGGCGCGTATCAAGTGTCCCTGTAGAATCAATGAGTCGAAGGTCATCGGCAGGACCTCGGTTTGGTTGGTTCGCAGCAGGCCAAACTTTCCATTCTTCTTTGCCACTACTTTTTCATGATCGACTTTTCCAACGTAATCGTACGACATGGCCAAAACGGTATTAAATAAGGAGTCGACCAGTCCACTCTTGCCGCTGAGCGTTGCCCGATTGCGATTGTGTCCGAGCGACTCAAGTTCATCCGCTTCTATGCTATGAAGTTCTTTTTGATCGAAATCGATTACCTTCCACAAATCAGGTTTTCGCGCCTGGGCACCGCCGGGTTCCAAAATTCTGATCTCCCTATAGATTGGGTCTATACGAATTTGGCCGGACCGATCAATAACCCCCTGGCGCAAATCTTTGTAGACGATGGCCAGATCAAAGTGAAAGGCCGATACACTATCGATATCGAATCCAGTGGACCATTTTCCCTCTTCTGAACACAGGGCTGTTTTATTCGAAAAATCCTGAACAGCATACCGCAGCGTACCCAGCGGGGTGATGCGCTTGTAGATGACGGGAAGGATGATGCGGTTGTTCAAGTCGATGAGTCCATAGGTATACTGGGCCCCGTTCTTTTGCATGACGATAGCGCGCAAATCATGCACAGCGATGGCATCATAAACTGGAGGGATAACCGTTTTCCCCGTCAAATCGATGCATCCAAATTTTGAAGAGAACGGGTTGATTTCGCGACTGACCAGCACCGTGCTCCCGCCAGGAAATGTGAGGCTGAGGTATGCGGCTTTGGTAATAAATTTCTTGTTCAGGTTGAGCAGCCCCCACCGGTTGCCTTGCCGGTATCCGGTAATTTCACCTGCAACCGAAAAGCTGCCATCCGACCAGCCCAGGGCATCAAACGAAGCCGGAAGGATTACCTGTCCCCGATCGTCTTTTATTCCCACTTTCCCTTGTTCCTCGAACCGTTCGTAACCGATTGCAGTGACAGCAGGGCTGAGCCAGAACAAGATAGCTATGAGGGACAGCCGTTTCATGAGGTTCAAAGTTAGGAGAAAGGCGGTCGGGGATTTGGGGTTTTTTGACGAACTTTGTGAATCCAAATTGATTAGCCATGTACATCGAACAACTTTATACCAATTGCCTTGCCGAGGCGGCCTATTATATTGAGTCTGAAGGTGAGGCGGCCATCATTGATCCGCTCCGCGAGACTGACCCGTATTTGGCACTCGCCAACAAGCGGGGAGCAAAAATCAAGTATGTTTTTGAGACTCACTTTCACGCAGACTTTGTCTCCGGGCACATAGACCTGGCAAGGCTCTCGGACGCTGCTATTGTTTATGGCCCTAACGCCAATCCGGATTACAAAGTCATCAATGCGAAAGACGGCCAGGAATTTTCCGTTGGCAAACTTACGTTGCGCGTTTTACACACGCCGGGACACACACCGGAATCCTCCTGCTATTTGCTGCTGGATGCACAGGGCAAGGAACATGCGGTGTTTACCGGCGACACGCTATTTGTCGGCGACGTAGGCCGGCCTGACTTGCTGGACGGCTTGATGACCAAGGAAACGCTTGCCGGCATGCTCTATGATTCACTTGAAACCAAGATCAAGCCACTGGCCGATCACGTGATTGTTTATCCGGCACATGGGCCGGGCTCTGCCTGCGGGAAGAATATCGGCAAAGAGACGTTCTCTACTATTGGCGAGCAAAAGAGATTCAACTACGCCATGAAGACCCAGCCGCGCGATGAATTTATCAAGCAGGTGACAGACGGGATTCTCCCGCCTCCGCACTATTTCTTTGAAGATGCGCGCATCAACAAGCAGGGATACGACCCGATCGCCGAAGTCATGAAGGACAATACGAAACCACTTTCTTACGAGCGGTTCTCCGCAGCCATGAAGGAGGGAACACTTATCCTGGACGCGCGGGAGGCGGCCGTATTTGAAAAAGGATTTATACCGGGTTCGTTAAACATAGGCCTCAACGGACAGTATGCTGTCTGGGTAGGTACGTTGATTGACATCAAGAAGCCGCTGTTGCTCGTGACCGAAGTCGGGAAAGAACAAGAGGCAATTTTGCGCTTGGCGCGTGTGGGATACGAGAACATTGCCGGGCACCTCACAGGAGGCATTACTGCCTGGAAGGGAACCCTTGACATGGTTAATTCCATTAACGCAGTCGATCTGAAAGCTGGGAAAGTCAAAGGTGCTACGATCCTCGATGTTCGCAAACCCAGTGAATGGAATATCAGCCACTTGAAGGATGCGAGGTTTACGCCGTTGTCGGATATACCGGGAAATGTTCAATCACTTGACAAGGATCAGGCATACGTGGTGTACTGCGGTGGAGGCTATCGCTCCATGACGGCCATATCGCTTATGAAGCAGGCCGGCTTCCGGAATCTGGTTAATGTCAACGGAGGATTTGGTGCGATGGTAACTGCTGGCGTTGAGGTGGTAACAGAAGAGGAAGTAGTAATTTGAGAATTTGGGAATGGGACAAGCTGTTAGCGTTTGTTTTTCTTAGTGTAGTGCGGTTTGACGGTCAAGCTAAAATGCATCGAATATGCATCATTGCGATGATCTGTCTGTTTTCATTACCTATCTGCGCACATTCAAATCAGCGAAATCAGCGGGAACTGTATTTACCTTTCTCCTGACTCCTGCCTCCTTCCTCCTACCTCTACCTCCTGTCTCCTACCTCCTTCCCTCACCTCTTCCTCCCCCTAATCAACACATCAATCTCATCCGGGCCTCCGTTAACATAAGTCACACTGATCAACCCGTCCTTCGTGAGGTCTATCGTCGCAGGGATGGCGTTGCCCGTAAGGAACCAACCCTCCGGCAGAATGACCGTATTGAATGGCCGTCCAAAGGAGCGGTCGAAGACCAATTCGCCGTTGCTTACTACATACCGATTGGGATCCGTATACGTCTCTTCAATCCGCAGCCGAAGCGATTGCCCTTTACTTACCGGGTCAAACCAAATCGCCACAACTTCAGATTCCGGGGTGACAGGTTCACCGATGTCCAGGCCGCGCTTGCTGATAGCGTCTCCTTTGAGGGTCTCAACCTTCAGGTCTTTTCCGGTGTCGAGAACTTTAGCTGACGGATTGGATGCTTTACTTCCGGCGCGTACCACATTGAGGTAGCGGTCGGTACCCGTGCGTGTTTCGGTGTAGTCGTGGTAGAGGCGGAATGCATGGGTCTCCGGTTGCTGCAAAAAGTAAACGATCTCCCGCGTTTGGTAGGCCCGCTCCTGGATGACATAATCAACGCGTGCTTTAGACTTGTCACGACTTTGCCCAATCGATGGGGGTGAGGAAGGTGTAATCGGCGTGGGAGCGAGATTAGATGATGCGGGAAGTTTTCTTCCTTCGATATGCAGTGGTACGTCGGCGGGTCCGGTATTCAGGAAGCTGATCTTGATTCTGCCGTCGCTTTCCATCATCACCTGGGCAGGGTAGTTGCAGCGGATGAGTTCATAGCCTCTTGGGAGCACTACGGAATTTCGTTTGATGCCAAGGGGGCGGTCAAAGACAATCTGATCGGCGGCAGGGTAATAGCTCTTGGCATCTTTGTAGGTCTTGTCGATGGTGATCCGATATTCACTTCCAGGTGTTACGGGCCGGGCCAGTTTCACTTTCAGGTAATCAACATCTGCGGTGGCAGCAGCATATCCTGATTTCTTTGCTTCCGCGCCGTTGACGATGGTCCACGTGAGTGGCTGGCCCGTCATGCGGTCCACTACGCCGTCGACTTTGTGTTCGCTGCCTTTGCGAAGGGTGTTGTAATAGTATTCAGATCCCGGTTCGGTAGCGCTCACATCGAACAGGATGCGGAAGCTCTGCGAGGCAGGGTCTAGCAGCTCGTAGCGGGTGTAGCTGTCATCTTGTTGGGCGAAGACGCGGAAGGAGAGGAGGAGGAGGAAGAAGGAGCGTGTCATGGGAATAAGTGAAAAGTAAAAAAGTGAATAGTAGAAAGTGAAGTTAGCTACTTTGGCAATTAGAATTAGTACTCTATGTCATAAATTCAATGCACTTAACCGCAGAGCACACGGAGACAATTTGCGCAAAGTGCGCAAAGAATCATTTTCCATTTTTCTCCGCGAACTCTGCGCATCCTCTGCTAACTCTGCGGTTAAGTGTATTACTTTCGCTCCAGCCTCACCACATTTTCCACATGTATTGTCTGTGGGAACATATCTACCGGCTGCACGGTTTTGATTTCGTATTTCTCGGAGAGCATTTTCAGATCGCGTGCCTGTGTTGCGGGATTGCAACTGACGTAGACAATTCGCTGAGGAGCCGCCTGCAGGAGAACTTTGCAGACATCATCATGCATACCGGCCCGAGGTGGATCGGTAATGACCACATCCGGACGACCGTGCGAATTCAAGAAAGACTCATCAAGCAAATCTTTCATGTCACCTGCAAAGAAGGACGTATTGGTAATTCCGTTTAGTTCGGCATTAATCTTCGCATCGGCGATGGCGGCAACCACATACTCCAGGCCAATCACTTTGCGGGCATGGCCAGCAACGTAGTTGGCAATGGTCCCTGTTCCGGTGTACAAGTCATACACCAACTCGCCGCCGCGGAGACCAGCCATCTCCCAGGCGGTTTTGTAGAGTCGTTCCGCCTGCTGTGAATTGGTTTGATAGAATGATTTTGGGCCGACGCGAAATTCCAACTTACCCGAGCCATCGGGTTTAGTCATGCGCTCGGTGATGTACGGGTTGCCTTTCCAGCATACCATTTCCAGGTCATGAAAGGTGTCGTTGCGCTTTCCATTGATGACATAGAAGAAGGAAGTAATTGTTGGGAACCGTTCGGCCAGCCCGGCCAGAATTTTTTCCGTCCATTCCATTTTATCGTACGTCACCTGGAGGATGACCATGACTTCGCCCGTGTTTGCGGTGCGCAACGTGATGGTCCGGAGAAATCCGATTTGTTTGCGCAAGTCGAAGAAGGGGATGGCTTCGCGGATGGCAATCTCCCGTACCAGGAGGCGGATGTCGTTGGAAGGCGCAGGTTGGAGGAAACACTCCGCCACATCAAAGACCTTGTCATACATCCGGGGGATGTGGTAGCCCAGCCCGGGGTCGCCGAATGTTTTTCCTTCGGCGAATTCATCTTTGGTAAGCCAGCGGTTGGCCGTGAATGTGAAATCCAATTTGTTGCGGTAATACATCTCCTGGGTTGAGCCGATGATCGGATTTACCGGAGGGAGTTGTAGACCGCCGATGCGTTCCAGGTTGTCGATGACTTGTTGATGCTTGTAGTGAAGTTGGGTGGCGTAGTTGATGTGTTGCCAGGAGCATCCGCCGCAGGTGCCGAAATGTTTACAAAAAGGTGTAGACCGGTTGGATGATAATTTTTCAATCCGTACGACGCGCCCTTCCAGAAACGCGCTTTTTATTTTTGTCAACTCGATGTCGACGATATCCCCCGGGGCGCCACCCGTGATGAATACCACCTGGCCTTCTACCCGCGCCAGACACTTCCCTTCGGCCGCCATCGTTTCTACCGTCACGTTGGTGAGGAGGTCACCTTTCTTGCGGGGCGTTGATTTAGGAAGAGATTGATCCATAGCTTGTTTGAGTGGTAGCCGGGCGCAATTTACCCGAAAGACATTTCATCGCTTGGGTTCATTTAATTAACTTTCGAATTAGCCTGGATGAATTTTAGCCCTGTACACATCCCCCGGCAGGGATGATTGCGCCAACGGGGTTTTTCGAATGAACTTTGGCAACCTGTATTGACCCTTGAAAACGCGAATCCTCTTCCTTGTACTGATGCTTGCTCCGTTCCTCGGAAAGGCGTCTCACATTGTTGGAGGCGAGTTTGAGCTCATTCATTTGCAAGGCTTTGAGTACCGTCTGAACCTGGTGCTTTATTTCGATGTGCTCAACGGCTTAGCCGGCGCCAAGGACGCCAATGCTGTTGCCAGGATTTGGAGAATGGCTGACAATGCGGCAATGGGATCCGTCTTGCTGCCACTCACCGACGAGTCTGACGTAAACTATACCCAGCCTTCCTGTTCGAATGGAGAGCTCGTCACCCGTAGGCTGTTCTATTCTGCCGTGGTTACGCTGCCGCCGGAACGTTACGATCATCCCGGAGGATACTACATTTCCTGGGAGCGCTGCTGCCGGAATTATAACATCAGCAACATCTTTAGCGTCGATCCGCAAACATCGAACTTTGGTTTTGCCGGACAGACATTTTACCTGGAGTTTCCTCCCGTGGTGAAAGACGGACAACCTTTTGTGGACTCCACCCCACGGCTGTTTCCTCCGCTCAATGATTATGCCTGCCCGAATCGTCCTTACTACACTGACTTTGGCGGAGTCGATGATGACGGCGATTCGCTTGTTTATTCTTTGACTACGCCACTCAGCACCCGAGCGGCATTTCCTCTTCCCGGACCAGGGCCGCGACCGTATCCGCTGGTCACCTGGAGAGCTCCCTACAGCCTGACCAACATTTTGAATGGTGCGCCTGACTTGCGCATCAGCACCGACGGATTTCTTACGGTAACGCCAACAAACCAGGGACTGTTTGTCTTCGCCGTCAAGGTGGAAGAATACCGCGATCACGTTAAGATAGGAGAGACGCGCCGGGATTTTCAAATGCTCGTGGTCGACGCGTGCCCGATTGCCGTGCCGCCCCAAATCATGGGAAAGAAACTCACTGACGTATCTTATACCTACAATAATACCATGGATGTTTTCTTTGATGGTTCGGTGGCTGACGGCGACCGCTGCATTAAAGTCAGGGTGTCTGATCCGGATTCAGAGAGCATCCAGGATAATTTCCAGGAACGTGTGAAGATCAAGGCCATACCCTTGAATTTCAAAAAGGACCTTTCCGGAATATTGCCTGAAATCACGGAGGCAACATTAGATAGGGGAAGCACGGTTGAGTTCACCATTTGTTTTCCCCGCTGCCCCTATCTCTTTGGCGGAACACCAGTCATCGGCATTGTCGCCATGGATGATGCCTGCAGCCTCCCGCTGTCGGACACGCTGAAGATTTCAGTTGGGGTAGAAGCGCCGCCGAATACCAAGCCGAGGTTTACTTCAACGAACCCAGTGACAGCCACACTCAATGAAGGTGACCAGCAGGCCTGGCCATTCGCTGTCGTGGACGATGATGGTGACCCGTTAATTGTCTCTGTGCTGACCAGTGGTTTTACCTTGCCAAGCGCCGGCATGCAATTCACCACCTTCAATCAAACCGCAGGAGCGGCAGACGGTCAGCTGAAGTGGGATGCCTACTGCGACATCTACGATTTTACCAAACGCACCGCATTTCAGGTCACCATCCAGGTTGAGGATCAGGACTTGTGTCAAATCCCCAATCCAGCAAAAGCCTTGCACAACCTCAATGTCATTTTACCCGGCAACGCCGATCCGATTATTGATTCTGATTTGACGGGAAACCCTGCTGAGCGCAAAGTGAATCTCACCCGCCGCATCAACGAATCGCTTGCCTTCACCATCACGGGTAAGGATGTCATTGACAATGATCGGTTGATACTGTCATCGCAGGGACTAGGATTTGTGCCGACTGATGTGGGTGTCGCGCTGACGCCAACACCGGCTACCGGCACCGGGACAGTGAGTACCGCTTTTCAATGGGACATTGCATGCAATTCGATCGATCTGTCGGTCGAGGAACAGCGGGAACTTGATTTTCAGTTTATCGTGGTGGATAACGCCAACAAGTGCCGGGTCTATAAGGCGGATACGCTGAATGTGGTTGTGACAGTGCTTCGACCCTTAAATAAAGCCCCTGTGCTTTCGCTGACCAATAATAATTCGGAAGCAACACAACTTTCCAACGGCGTGCTTTCCGTCACGATGGGTGCTCGTATCGACCTGCTGTTGTCCGGGACGGATGGAGACGCGGTGCCGGTGAAAGATAACCTCACCTTGGGGCTGACGAAGGCCGAAGGCAATGTGCCGCCGTCGGGTTTTGTGTTTGAGCCAGTGGACGGGATAAGTCCTGTCTCATCCGCCTTCACGTGGACGCCGAACTGCTCCATTTTCCGAAGGGGCCTGTTTGAAAACGAGTACACACTGACGTTCCACCTGGCCGACGATCATTGCCTGACGGAGAAGAAAGATTCGGTGGTGGTGATCATCCGGGTTAAGGATGTGGATGGCTCTGATGCCAACTTCCAGCCACCGAACTTTGTGTCACCCAACGGCGACAACAAGAACGACTACTATGCCATGGAGTCCCTCGTGCCGGAGACGGGGGAGATCGAAAGCATCTTGCCCAACGACAACTGCGATTCCCGTTTTGAGTATGTACGGATTTATAACCGATGGGGCAAGGAAGTGTTCCGGAGCACAGCCCGTGATTTCCGCTGGTTCCCCGACGAGACGGCAACTGGCGTGTACTACTACTCGATCAAGTTTACGAAGAAGGATTACCGTGGGTCGTTGACGGTGAGGTACTAGGCTGGGAACTGGGTGCTAGGTACTGGGAGCTGGGAGCTGGGTGCTGGGAACTGGGAGCTGGGTGCTGGGAGCTGGGTACTGGGAGCTGGGTACTGGGAGCTGGGTACTGGGAGCTGGGAGCTGGGTGCTGGGAACTGGGTGCTGGGAACTGGGTACTGTGAGTTGGGAGATTTCCGGTTACAACGCGACGCCTCGTACTAAAAAATTGCGGACGTAGACTTCTTTTTCTTTCCATTCCACTTTCAACCAGACATCCTGTTGGCCTTTGATGTGCAGCTGATGGCCTTCGCCGATGATGGAGACGACGGAAGAGCCAGCTGACGGTCCACTCATGAGGAAGGTAGGTGCGTGGGTGACGATGCCGCGGCGGGTTTGCTTGGAATAGTTCACTTGCAGAAACAAAAGCGTCAAGGTCAGTGCGAGCGCGAAGAGGATTCCACCCGGGCCCGCTAGCCTTCTTCTTCTGTTTTGAATGAGCAGGGCGAGCAGCAGTATATTCAGGGAGGCGAGGATGGCGGTGAGGGGGAGGTAATGCTCCTGGAGCCAGCCGTAGATTTTCGTGGAGGCATCGCTTTCATACCCTTCCAGCTGGTTCTTTTCAGCCAGTTCCTCCATTTTCTTCTGGGCCTGCACGTCGTTGGAGACGAGGTGGTATAGGTTGAGGTAATACATGGATTCACCCAGATGGCCGAGGCCTTCGTGGATGAAGGCCATTTTGAGGAGCATGGCGGGTGAATAGTGATGATCCTGGAACACCGCCTGGTAGAGGTCGGCGGCCTGGGTGAATTGGCGGGCGGAAAATAGCGAGTCTGCCTTCGCCAAATTAATAGCAGAGGTGCCCGACGGCGTCAACGTATCGCTTTGTGCGAGGGTCAGGTTGGAGGCCAGTATGAAAATCGAGAGAATCAAGGGCCTTCTTTGCATATTTTTCCTATCCTGTTACCTTTGCGGGCTCAATAACGCAAAAGCGGCTGAATTGGCCAACAATTCGCAGGTCAAGCGTGAAAATTGAGACTCCTGGCGGAAGCGTCTGTTAGGGCAGGAAAATTGAAAGTGATCTTGAATATTGTTCTGCGGAGCCCACTTCAGCAATCAATATTCCGTATTCACGATTCACCATTTTCGCATAACGATCTCGTAGCTCAGCTGGTAGAGCAATACACTTTTAATGTATGGGTCCTGGGTTCGAATCCCAGCGGGGTCACAATTCGGAAGTCATCCGAAATAGAAGCCACTCAAAATCAGTGATGAGTGGCTTTTTTCATTAGCAAGCCACTCAAAAAGTAACAATCAAATCCAACTGGTAGGGGACCTGTTCGGGGACCATGTTAAATCGTAGGCGGTAAGGTGAAGATTCAACTCTATGGCGCGACGGCTGAGCCGCGTGCCGGTGAAAACGTTCTTTGAAACGTTGATACCACGGGTCTTGGATCTGGGACTCTGCCTTTTCCCTTTGGTATAAAAATTGATCAGGTTTTCCAAGAGCATAGGAACACATTTGCTGACTATGATGGGCAAT
>JANNAZ010000135.1:0-3886 GCA_031384895.1 Cyclobacteriaceae bacterium
GCGGTGGGCGACAAGCCCTTCGTCGAAGTACCAATTATTTCGGGCCAGCCATTCAAAATTTGTCCCGGCTGCAATGGAATCTCCGGAGGCCTGTTGTCTCAGGGCTTCGTAGTAAACCCGTTCCGTGCTCTTGTACGGGCCGAAGAGTATGCCTTGCTGAATGGCGGCCTGAAGGTCGTCGATGCGGTGCTGGGATGCCATCAACCGTAGTTCAAAATATTTTATTTCGGCAAAGAGACGTGTGTCGGTAAGGTGGAGTCCCTGGAGGTGATTGTATTGTCGTACGGCCAGGGCAAGTTCGTCCGCATCAAAATATTTTTTTGCCCTAGTCAAAAAGCCTTTCGCCCGCAGGTCTTCATTCTTGATTTGTCCGATGAGCCCATTGAATAAGAGTGAATCGCCCAGCGGAATCCGATAGAGGCAATAGTACAGTTTTTCCCGCTCTGTCAAATCGGGGAACCAGGATGGCGGCGCGCCAAGCACACGCTTCATACTTTCAACAAGTTTCCGAATGGTTGTGTCCTTGCGGGCGCCTACTGAATCCCACGCCATGACGGACTCAGCGATTCGCCCTTCCTCGGCAAGAGATACAGCATTCGCCAGAGCCGCCGGGCCGGATTTATTGTTTAGGGCATACAAAAAGTAGGCAAGGGCCACATCATGTTTTTCATGATCCATGGCCATGAGTCCAAGCGTGTAATTATTTTGTCCTGCATTGCTCCCCAGAAAGATGACCTCCTGAAGGAGAAGAAAAGCCCGATTGACCTGGCCAGAAGCGTAGCATGCTTTTGCGGCTGACTGAAGGATCATATGTCGGTAAGACAAATTTTCATCCCTGTGAGCCAGGCTGATGCACGTGGTGAGGAAGGCTGTGTCAATCTGGTTTGTTTGGTTGGTGATGAAGTTGGCCAGGAGGGAGGCTGAAAAAAGATCCAAAACCGAATCTTTGGGCAACACCATTGGAGTATTCAGGATTTTTCCTTCCCGGTTTGCTAACGCAAAAGTATTGCTTTTTACCGAAGCCGGACTCGACCTGATCAGCTGATAAATAGAATCCACATTCGTTGAACTCTTGGCCTTGGCCAGCAGTCCGAGTAAGTTCATCTCTGCCGAGTTCCGGCTGCGCCGGTCATTCCGTGCGGCGGTAAAATAATACTGTGCGGAGTCTATCACCCCGACCCGGGCAAACGCCAACCCCAGGTTATTTCGAATTACACCGCTTGCCGGATGCAGATTCTTGCCTTTTCGCAGGAGTTGGATGTCTTCATAGGCATTTCCAGAAAGCAGATAAACTTGATCCGTATGGAGGATCGTAAACTCGGTAGGCCGAAACCTGTTCGCGTCAATGGAATAGGTTTTTTCTTTGCCATAATTTCCATCAGCGGCTTCCAGCGCAGCAAGCGCAGTTGCAGCATGCTGGTTGTACGGTGCATAGACGTGGGCCCGACGGTAGGCGCTTAGTGCTGAGTCAAAGGACTTGCCAAATTGGATATCGCCGAGCGCCGTGTAATATCCGGAAATAAAATGATTGAAGTGTCCAGCCCAGTTATTATAGAAAATCAGTGCCAGCGTAAAAATTAACCCGGCAAACCGATAACTGAAATAGGGCATGGTCGTGGGCTTATATAATACGGCATGAATCGGCAGGTGCTTTTCAAACATCCCCAAAAAATTGGAGGCCACGTACATCAGAAAAATTGCCCCATAACCGATGTGGGTAAAGAGAATGATGTCATTCAGTGACAGGAGCATAATATCATTGCACGAAGAGATGAAGTACCCCATAGTGGCCGTTGCCATCGTGCCGAAAGACAGGATGAATACGATGAGCAACACATCGTTTTTGAACAGGAACTCATAAAGCGGTGCCCGCTGCCGGATTGTCCATACGCTTAGGCTTGTGGATATGGCGAAGAGAAGAAATGGGGGAATGGCGTAATTCCATTCCATCCATCCGATTCGGTTCAGATAGGCAAGCCAAAGGTTGAACAAGTAGATCGTGCTGATGATCAGAAATTGACGAAGACCATGGGTACGGGAGCTGGCTTGAGCAAGTGAGACAAATGAAGCCATGACCTGATGCGCGACCAGAACAATGAAAATTATCAGGAGCACTAGCGCTACCGGAAGTGTGTTGACGGCCAGGTAGCGTAGCGGTTGTGGAATGGTTGATGAGGTGAAGACCAACAGTCCCAGTAGCGAGCAGAGTACGATGAAAAACAGAAGCCTTCTCAGAAAGGAAGCCGCCGACTGGAAGAATTGAAAAAGGAAAAGCAATACTAAAAAGACAGACATGACAAGTATGCTGATCAGGGGATTGTCGGACCCTCCCAAAGCAAGGGCATCCCAACGAAATAGGGCAATCAGGAAAGTCGCAATCGTTGTTCCCATATAAAACCAGAAACGCGGCAGCGCGGAGATAACGGCAAGAAGGGCGGCAAGGCTCAATACAAAAAACGCGAAGTAGATGTCCAGCGCGAGTACGTTGGGCTGAATTGTGTTGCCCAACCAGCGCTCAAACAACACATAGTTTTCTGCGCTCAGTGTGAATTCAAGGTTCCCGCGTTCAAACGCATAAAGGGGCAATTCGTGGGGCTGTAATTCCTGAAGTTGTTGCCAGGAGAATACAGGCCATGGATAAAGGATGAATGAAAGAACGGTTGCCAGAAAAACCAAAGCAAAGGCAAATCCAAGGTATACAAACAGTTTCCGGTAACCAGGAGCCAAAGAATTCAGAAGAGTCAGTGATGTCATGCGTTTGAATTTCCGTTGGCTGTTCGCCTTTAGGGATACCTAGTCGATTACTTTCGGGACGCGGAAATATTCATCGTCGTGACGGGGTGCCTGTGACAGCGCGCGATCACGAGGCAATTGTTCAGTGATCACATCCGCACGGAGGACATTAACCTCCTGACTCATCGAGATGAGCGGTTCTACGTTTGTGGTGTCCACTTCGTTTAGTTTTTCTACCCAACTAACAATCTCAGTCATATCTGAGATCATTTTCCCGGACTCCGAATCGTTAAATTCAAGGCGTGCGAGATGAGCCATCTTATTAAGTGTTGCGCGGCTTATTTCCATAATTAGTCAGTTCGCGTGTAATTACCAGGAATACCTGCTCCTTGAGCCTGTCGATATCTTCGAGTGTCATGCCTGTGGTACTAACAGGCTCATGAAACACGACTTCAACGACACCCAGCCTGACCAGGAATTCATGGGGAGGCAAAATTATCCAATTGCGTGGTATGGTGACGGGAACGATGGCGATTTGTTTCTCAATCGCCAGGCGAAACGGCCCTTCTTTGAACCGGGCCAGTTGGGGAGGATAGGGTGAAAATATTCCGCCTTCCGGGTAGATCACCAGGCTTTTGCCCTCATCCAACGCCAGCCCAGATTTCAAGTACGTGTCATATTTGCTGCGGAGTTTTGTCCGGTCAACGGTGATGTGAAGGTGTCGATACATCCAGCCGAAGAATGGAATATTCTCCATGTCACTCTTTCCTACAAACACGGCGTTTATCGGATTCAATCCCATCGTGGGTATGTCGAGGTAAGAAAAGTGATTCGGACAGAAAATATAGTTCGTTGAGGGGTCCAGTTTTGATCGCTCAACAACTCGGTATCCAAGAAAACAAAAAAGCAGTGTGCCCTTCGCCCAGATTCGATTCAGAACGCCAATCCACTGATATTTTTTTGGAAAATAGATGGGGACCAGGAAGAAGGGAAGCAGGAGAGCAAAAAACAGCATGAATCCGAACATGCCCTGGATTGTGTTGAGTCTCCTGAGAAACTTCATATGGGTCTTGACAGAAATACGCCCGTTGACTGCAACAGAATCATCCTACCGCGCGTTGCCAATCGGTTTGGGGATCACGATCAATTCTGT
>JANNAZ010000172.1:0-10469 GCA_031384895.1 Cyclobacteriaceae bacterium
GACTGGGAATTCAGTTCATTCCGGGAATATATGGGTGAAGGAAATGTTAAGCTTTGTAACCTAGAGCTAGCCAGAGAACTGCTAGACCTGGATTTAAATCGGTTCTATGATGAAGCTTACCGGGTGCAAGAGGTGTCCTACACCTGTCAGGTGTAGGACACTCTATATTCTAATTGCCCGGCCTGAGCACTGTCTATTTAGACTTCAGCACCCATGTCGGTAATTTGGGCAAATTATCGAGCTTACCTTGCTTGACTACTTCCTTGGGGAGTGCACCCGTGATCGATCGGCTACCTGCTGTGGGAATCATAATGGAGGAAAACGTATTAAAATCGGTTCCCGCTTTCTCGAAAGTCTGGACCAAGATTGGATCAATTCCATTTACCTGGTCATCCCATTTATTTTGATTGACCTGCCCGTATGAACCATTGATGACTGTTGTGGAAGCATCATCGTTATTCACGATTTCAATAAATGTAACGACAAAATTCATCGGATCTTTTGATCCTTCGTAGTAATTGCAACTCAAACCATACGTACCATCTATTAATCCGGCTGTAGGAAGGAAGAAGAATTCGGGGGATGTGAAGGATGGCCTGGTGGAACTTACATTGGTCAGCTCCAGGTTGGATGAGGCATTCTTCGCCCAGAGAAATAGGTCCATATCCACGTCCAGATAAGTTTCTCCAGCGCCAATACCCCATTCGAGTACAACCAAAAGACCGTCTTCCTGAGTTACTGAAATCTCGATTTCATCCTCCCGGGTAATCTCAATATTTTCGTTATCAACCGTCTTAATGGCAATGATGATTGTCTCCGGCTCGGCGGGTTCCAAAGCGAAGTCGGAATAGAGTTTGATCTCGATCTTGCCTGTAGTTTCTCCTTTCGGGATGACCACCTCGAGGTAGTCGCTTGTAATTTCATAGTCATAGGCCGAATTGGTTGCCGTCGCAGCAACTTTATCTACAGCTGTTCCTTTCAGCGCATACCCGATTGTTATGTTTTCCGTGAACGCCTTGTCAAGCGATACAATCGCTTCAATTGTCTTATCCGCCTCGTTCACTGCTTGCGTTGCGGTTGAGAAAGAGAGTTTGGGCTTCACAAAGGGTTCGTCTTTTTTGCATGACGCCAGGATCAGACAAAATGAGATTAGCCACCCACGCTTGGAAGAAATCCTCCGATTGCAGTTTGTGATGATTCATACTGATCCTCTGTCACATTGTTGTAGTCCAGACTGGCTTGGGCTTTCAGGGACAGTTCAGGTGTCACTTGATAATTTAGGTTGATGTTTCCGAGTACTTTTACCGTGCTTGTGTTAAACCTCGGAAGTAATGCCTGAGCGACGGGATTGAAATTCGGGAAGCCTGCGTACAATGTACTTGTTGGCCCCACGAGAACGCCATTTTCATCATAAGGCATAAAGTACGGCAAGCTCTTCAAGGCACCGGAATAAACACCATCCAGGAAGTTGTCTCCCTTGACGCGCTTGTTGAGTGCCCGCGCCAGGGTCAGGCTGGTGGACACGGATAGTTTTTCCGTTAGCCGCTGGTCAAGATTCATTGTCAGGCTCAACCGTTGAAATTCATTGTTGCGTTGTATTCCTTCTTCACCGCGGTAGCCCCCACTGATGTAATACTTGGTATTTTCATCGCCACCTGCCACGGACAATTGATATTGCTGCATGATCCCTCTGCGCAACACTTCGTCCTGCCAATGGGTATTGACGGCATCGGTAACCCCTGGGATAAGCCCGAAAGCATCTGGATTCTGTCCAGAATTTTTGACCGCCTCCCTTTGCAATTCCAGGAGCTCGGTTGCGTTCAATAAGTCCAGCTTATGCACGGGGTCAATGATTCCCCGTTGGATATCCAGGGATATTTTTGCCTTAGCATTTTTTCCCCGTTTGGTGGTGATAATAACTACTCCATTGGAGGCGCGTGACCCATACAATGCCTTCGCAGATGCGTCTGCGAGGACACTGTATGATTCGATGTCATTGGGATTAATCAGTGAAAGGGCATTGTCGTTCTGACCACCAAAACTTCTTGAGCTCAAGCCGCCTGTTTCCACCGGAATTCCATCCACAACATAAAGTGGTGTGTTGCTTGCATTGATCGATGTGACACCCCGAATTCGTACGGAGATTCCACCACCCGGGGTACCCGAGGATTGCGTTACCTGGACGCCAGCAATCTGCCCTTGCAGTGCCTGATCAAGTCCGCTCACCGAAATATTCTTTAGCTTGTCTGCGGATACCGTTGTAATCGCACCCGTGATGTTCTTCTTGTCAACGCTTGAATATCCGGTAACTATAACCTCACCCAGCTCCTGCGCTACTTCTTCCATAATGATAGCCAGTTGGGTCTCGCCAAAGTAGACCAGCTCCTGGGTTTTATGTCCAATGAATGAAAAAATTATCGTTGCTTCATTTTCCACTTGCAAGGAAAACTCACCGCGAACATTCGTTATCGTACCGGTAGAGGTGCCTTTGATAGACACGTTGACTCCGGGCATGCCATCCGGTTCTGAAGCGGATGTTACTTTTCCTGTCACGGTCTGCGGTTGCGCTGCCACGAGTACAGGGAGAACAATAAGTAACCCAAGAAGAATACTGCGCGTGAGCATGCCAATGATTGATCTTAAAATTAGAGATTTAATGCAAGAGTTCAAGCGGTATTTGGGCTCCACAGAGCAAATCAAAATATATTCTCGAGTTCTATTCTTGAAATGATCAAAATTGACTTAGACTGAGCCTCGTCTCTCACCATATTTAAGGTATGGTGACTTTGTCATTCAGAACAATTTAGAATAGGCGAGAAAGGTATTGAAGACCGCTAAGAGTTGGTTCCTGGTTGCCTGCTTTCCAATCGGCAGGGTAAGTGAGTTTGTGCAGCTGCGGCATGCCGTCTGCATGTTTAGCCTGTTTTTTGTTTGAGATGAATCGCTATCTTCCGCCGAAATTTTTTTGGTATGATGTCCATACGGACTTTCTTGGCTTTGATCCTATTCCTGATTCTCGGTCAGTTTGAGATCGCTGCCCAGGCAATTGTCAATATGCCCAATGTTAAAGAGCGACCGACCGCATCAGCAACGGCGCTGACGTTGGAACCTGTTATAGACGGAAATGTAATTGGTGATCCTGCCTGGGAGAAACTCACACCGATTGATCAGCTGATTCAAACGAAACCCAATGCGGGACTTCCTGCAACCGAAAAGACAGAGATACGAATTGGCCATTCAGCAACTACCCTCTTCCTGTCTGTGGTTTGTTACGATGCAGAGCCCTCCAAACTTGTTGTGTCCGATGCCCGCCGCGATGCTACGCTGGACAACACGGACAGCTTCCTTTTTATTCTCGATACGTATCACGATGGGCAAAACGGTTTTATTTTTGGCACCAATCCGATTGGCATTGAATATGACGGCCAGGTGGATAACGAAGGCCAGGGCAATATCTCACAGAATCGACAGCAGCAAGGCACCATCGGCGGGTTCAATCTCAACTGGGATGCGGCCTTTACCGTGAAGTCGGTGGTTGGGGACTTTGGCTGGAGCGCAGAGTTTGCAATCCCGCTACGTACACTTCGCTTTGCCTCTGGAAAAAATCAGGTCTGGGGTATTAATTTTCAACGCAACATCCGCAAGACCAATGAGATCGCCTACTGGGCAGCGCTCCCGATTCAGTTTGACCTCAAACGGCTTTCGCTCGAAGGGACGCTCTCCGGCCTCAATCTTCAAAGCCCGGGCAACCTGAAATTCATCCCGTATGCGCTTGGTAAAGCATCGAAAGATTTTCAGTCGCTTCCGACGGAAGCAAAGTATAAGCCTGCCTTTGGCGCTGACATTAAATATAGTGTCACCTCCGCAGTGACGCTTGATCTGACCTACAACACAGATTTCGCTCAGGTGGAAGTGGATCAGCAGCAGATAAACCTGGATCGGTTCAACCTCTTCTTTCCGGAGAAACGACCTTTCTTCCTGGAGAATGCGGGTCAGTTTTCGGTAGGAAGCCCGGGTGAAGTTGACCTTTTCTTCAGCCGTCGGATTGGCATTGGCCCCAACGGTGAGATTGTTCCAATCCTTGGAGGGGCCCGGCTCTCTGGAAAAGTAAATAACACCAACCTGGGTTTCCTCAGCATGTATACGGATGGTGTTGAATCACTCGGCATAAAAAGAAATAACTTCAGTGTGGCGCGAATCAACCAGCAGCTGGCACAGCGATCCTCCATCGGAGGGATTTTTGTCAGTCGTCTGGGCATGGAAACTCCGGACGATTATAATCGGACCTACGGCGTAGATGGTAAGTGGGGCATTGGAAAAAAAGCAACTATCTCGGGATACTATGCGAAGACTGAATCTCCGCGAGACAGCCTCAATACACAATCGTATAAGTTGTCCGGAAATTACGAGTGGAATGGTTTACGTGCCTCACTGGCCTACACGGAAGTGGGTGAAGGGTTCAATCCTGAAGCTGGCTATTTGTTTCGGTCAGGATATCGCAAGCCGGAGGCGCTGATCTTTCAACAGGTGCGGATGAAGGGTAAGTTCGGTTTATTGGAATTGCGCCCTCACGTGAGCTACCGGAGTTATTGGAATTATTCTAATTTTCTGGAGACCAGTTTTCTTCATGTAGACAATCACTGGGTATGGATCAATGGCGTTGAGTTTCATACTGGAATCAATTTTACTACGGAAGGTGTAGTTGAGCCGTTCAAGATCTCCGGCATACTTGTAAATCCGGGGACCTATGATCATACCGAAGCGCAAATTGTACTTATGACCAACGCGAGCAAGATGTTTTACGTCAACACCCGATCCATTCTTGGCGGCTCGTTTGGAGGAACCCGGTACTTGAATACGGCAACGCTCGGATTCCGACTTGGCGACAAGTTTAATTCGGAATACAGCCTGGCGGTGAATGATCTTCGATTGCCAGAAGGTAGCGGAGTTTCCAAATTGTTTGGCGCCCGGCTGAGCTATTCATTTACCCCTCGAATTAATTTCCAGGCTTTTGGACAGTATAATAGCGACTCGAAGCTATGGTCATTCAATCTACGTTTCAGTGTTCTGGAAGCCGCAAATACTGGACTCTTCGTTGTATACAATGACATCTACACCAATGGCCTTCCCAACAACCGGAGCTTCACGGTTAAGTACACGCACATGTTTGATTTGTTGGGGAAGAGGAAATAATTGCGGATTTGCCCCTAGTTGTAATTAGTTGGCAAGATCCGCCACTCATGCGCCACGGAGTACCCAGCGGGAATAATTTACTGTGTTGAAACCTTCTCCCTTCAGAACAGTTAGAATACCTTTAGTCCTTCTTATTCAAACCTCGAAAAAAACCCCTTTACCTATGAAAATCAAACAGTTACTCCTCGTCTTCGCTGTATTTTGCTCTCTGGCAGCCCAGGCGCAGACCGCCGATGATATTATTAACAAGTATTTTGAGAATACCGGTGGCCGGGCCAAGTGGGAGGCGCTTCAGGGTATGAAGATTTCCGCCAAGTTGAACCAGGGTGGAATGGAAATCCCCATGACCATTCTCCAAATGAAAGACGGCAGGCAGATGTCTAGTTTCAGCCTCCAGGGAAAAGAAATCAAGCAAGGAGTCTATGATGGGGCGACGCTTTGGTCAACCAATTTTCAAACCATGAAGGCAGAGAAAAGCGATGCAGAGGCAACGGCTAATTTCAAGCTTGACCTGGATGAATTTCCCGATCCGTTTCTGAACTATAAGAAGCGCGGATTGACCGTTGAGATGCTTGGCAAAGAAACCATTGACGGTACCGAAACATACAAGATCAAATTGACCAAGAAACCCATTTCGGTAGACGGAAAGCCCGCTGACAACGTGCTCTTCTATTTCTTCGATGCGGAGAGCTACGTGCCGATCATGATGGAATCAGAGGTGAAATCGGGTCCTGGAAAAGGAATGATCAGCCAAATCAAATGGAGTGATTACCAGGATGTACAGGGGATCATGATGCCCTTCTCTATGTCGCAAGGAGCGAAAGGCCAGGGCAGCCAGCCCATCACTATCACCACCATAGAAATCAATCCAAAAGTTGATGCCGCTGTTTTCAAGTACACTGAAGGCAATTAACATCAGCATAAATTCAAACAAGGGCCGGCATTCGTCAGCCCTTGTTTTTTTGGTCCTCTTCAACACGTAAACATCAACCCACATTATGAAAAAAGTAATTATACTTTTCTTTTCACTGGCATTGTGGTTGCCGACCCAAGCCCAACCTGCCGAGGCCATCACCAAAGGCAAAGAGCTTTTTGGTGACCTCCGCGCCCGCCATATCGGCCCTGCCCTGATGAGCGGACGTATTACTGACCTCGAACTTCACCCCACTAACGACCGCGTCGTTTATGCCGGTACCGCCGGGGGCGGCGTATGGAAGAGCAATAACGGTGGAGCAACCTTCAACCCTATTTTCGACGACTATTGCCAGTCAATCGGAGCGGTGGAAATTGATCCGTCCAGTCCTGACAATGTTGTATGGGTAGGAACAGGCGAGACCTGGACCCGGAATAGTGTTTCTGTAGGAGATGGTTTGTATAAGACCATCGACGGCGGCAGCAACTGGGTGAAGATGGGTTTCGAGAAATCCGAACACATTGCTGGAATTCAGGTGAACCCAAAGAATCCAAATGAAATCTATGTGGCGGCGATGGGCCCGCTCTGGAGCGACAGCGAAGAACGCGGATTGTATAAGACCATCGATGGTGGTAAGACGTGGAACAAGATTCTTTACGTGGACAAGACAACGGGATGCAGCGACCTGACCCTCGATCCAAAGGATCCCAATATCATCTACGCCGCATTTTGGGAATTCAGGAGACAGCCATGGTCCTTCAGCTCAGGTGGAGTCAACAGCGCATTGTACAAATCAATCGATGCCGGAAAAACCTGGAATAAAATCCACAAGGGATTTCCTGCTGGGAAATTGGGAAGAATGGCTATCGCTGTCGCACCTTCAAATTCAAACATCTTGTATACTGTGATTGAGTCCGAACAAGATAAAGACAAAGGCTTGTACCGCAGCGATGACGCGGGAGCGAACTGGAAGCAATTGAACAATGATTTTGGAATCGTGGTGCGCCCGTTCTATTTCTCTCGCATTGAAGTGGATCCGAGAAACCCGGACGTGGTAGTAAAGGCTGGATTGCTGGGTTCAATTTCCCGCGATGGAGGGAAGACCTTTAAGAACATTGGACCCAATCATTCCGATGTGCATGACATTGTTTTCGACATCCACAACTCTGACCGGATGTATGCTGCTACCGATGGCGGAATTTACCGATCATGGGATGGGGGTACCACATTGGAGATTGCTGAAAATCTTCCGGTCTCTCAATTTTATCACGTGAGTGTCGACAATGAAGAGCCTTACAATGTATACGGTGGTCTTCAGGATAATCAATGCTGGTTTGGACCATCTAAATCTCCAGGTGGAATTGAGGCCCGGGATTGGGTCCGAGTCGGATTCGGCGATGGATACCGTGTATACCGTCACCCGACTAAGAAATTGGTGTATTCAGAAATGCAAGGCGCGGAGAACGTCTGGCGTTTTGATCCGGCCAAGGATCAGGCTCAGACCATTCAACCGCTTGCCATGAAGGGCGATCCCAAACTTCGCTTCAACTGGAATGCCGCCCTGACCATTAGCTCGAATAAGGCTGACCGTGTCTACATGGGAAGCCAGTTTGTTCACCGTTCGGAGGATATGGGTGAAACCTGGGTGAAAATTTCGCCAGACCTTACGACCAACAATCCGGCCAAACAAAACCAGGAAAACTCGGGAGGCCTTTCGCGTGATAACTCGGGAGCAGAGAATCATTGTACCATATTCACCATCGCCGAATCACCGTTGGATGAGAATGTGATTTGGGTTGGTACCGACGACGGCAACCTCCAGGTCACCAAGGATGGAGGCAAAGTCTGGACAAATGTGGTTGCCAATGTTCCTGGCCTTCCCAAGAATACCTTGACTTATCATATTGAAGCCAGCGTGTTCAATAAGGCCAATGCCTATGCTGTTTTCACCGGATATCAGACGGGCGACATGAACACCTACGTGTACAAGACCACCGACTATGGCACAACCTGGAAATCCATTGCAACTCCCGATATCTACGGCTTTGCACGAAATATCCAGGAGGACTATGAAAATGAGAACCTTCTGTTTCTGGGAACCGAGTTTGGGCTCTTCATCACGCTGAATGGTGGAACCAGCTGGTACAAGTTCACCAACAACATGCCTTCAGCCAACGTTCATTACATTGAGTTGCACAAGAAGACGAATGACCTGGTCATCGCCACGCACGGTCGCGGGGTAGTTATCATTGATGATATTAGTCCCTTGCGCCAGCTTACAGAGGAAAATATGAACAAGGACTTGCACTTCTTCAAGACGCGGCCTGCAGTTATTCCAGAAGACAATGGCTTCGGTGGAGCAAGCACGGAGACGCAATTCGTGGGCGAAAACCCCAGCTCCTCAGCGAAAATCATCTATTACCTGAAGAAGCGTCACCTCCTTGGGAAAATGACATTGGAGATTCATGATGCGAACGGAAACAAAGTGACTGATATCGGCCCCGGAAAATCCAAGGGCATTAACGTTGTAACCTGGGGCTTCACCTCGAAGCCCCCGAAGGTGGCATCTGGGAAGACGTTTACATTTGGTGGATTTACATCCCCTCGTGTGCCGGCCGGAACCTACAAGGTGGTTATTCAGAAGGGCAAGGACACATACACCAATGACCTCATTGTGGAGTACGACAGCCATTCCGGGATTTCCCTGGCCGACCGCAAGCTTCAAGAACAGGCTGCCAAGAAGATGTTCGACATGACGCAGGAACTTGCGTACACGGTGTACACACTGGATGAGTATGTGAAGATTGCGGAAACCGTGAAAGCACGAGGCCCTCAGGGTGCGAAAGTTGCTGCGCCGCTGATTGCCGAACTTACCAAGTTGAAGGAGTCGCTGGTGGTCATGAAGGGCGACAACTACGTTGGAGCTGCCGAGCCGCAACTGCGTGAAAAGATGACTGATCTGTATGCGAAAGTGACATCCAGTTACTACAAGCCCAACCAGGCCGAGCTGGATAACATGGTGGCCATCGAATCGCGCTTTAACACCGCTAAGACAGACTACAAGAAGATAAAGGATAAGAATCTTCCCAAAGTCAATGCGGTTATGAACAAGGATAAACTTCAGCCGATTGTCATGAAGACGTACGAAGAGTTTTTGCAGATACCGTAACGCGTCGAATTGAAAATGAAAGGGGCTGTCCGGGGAGGATGGCCTCTTTTTTTGTAGCCGGTTGCCGTTCGTTGTTGGCTTTTGACCCTTGGCCGAGTGGGTTTATACGACTTCAAATCAACTGAAGCAGAAATTCCGCTAAGAGTACCGAACGGTAATTATCCATACCCCGGCCAACAGCTAAGAGCGAACAGCTTCTCAGAACGTCTTCATCGCCCGATCATGAAACGGCAACAAGTCCATGGCGATCCCCAGTGTGATTTCATGGCTGGTGAAGTTCAGACTGGAAGAACCGGCGGGAAGTTCGAGAACATAACCCAGCTTGAATTTGTTGTACATTACCTGGGTGAGAAGCCCGAAAGATTTAAAGTTCCTGGTGAAGATTCCTCCAGTATACATTTCTTTGAACGTAAAGCTGGCATTTACATCAAATGATGGAGGGCTAGCTGCTGTCGCACGCATCAGCATGGAAGGCTTGAACCGAACGTGGTCGGAGAGAAATATGACGTAGGACCCAAAAAGATAATAGGTTTGAGTGTAGAGTTCGATGGTCTGCCCGCCCTGGCTGATAGTAGCGGGAAGCAGCCGGGGAACCGAGAGCCCAACGACATACCGGTCACCTTTCATCATCAATCCTACACCGGTATTGAATTTCGTCTCGGTCATGGCCGTGAATGCCGGATCGCCCGGATCACGGATGGTGAGGGCAGAGGGGTCGTTTTCGTAACGGATAAATCCCGTCTGCATGCCGAAAGACAACCACGAATCTTTGACTTGAATTTTGTAGGCAAAGGTTGCCTGGAACTCAGTATTCTTTGTATCACCGATCTTATCCTGGATAACCATCATCCCCACGCCTGCCTTGTTGCGGTACACGGACATGTGGCTGCTGAAATTTATCGTCGTCGGATTTCCTTCGATGCCAGCCCACTGGGTGCGGTATTGCATCGTGGCGTTGAACATATTGTTGCTGCCGGTATAGGCGGGGTTAATAGCCAGTGGATTTTGCAAGTAGGAAGCGTATATCGGGTCCTGCTGGGCGAAAGAAGTAATAACTAAAAGTGAAAAGTGAAAAGTGAATACTTCTTTCGCCCAGCAGGACCCGATATACGCTTCCTACTTGCAAAATCCACTGGCTATTAACCCCGCCTATACCGGCAGCAACAATATGTTCAACGCCACGATGCAATACCG
>JANNAZ010000335.1:0-11808 GCA_031384895.1 Cyclobacteriaceae bacterium
ATAACACATCGATCGTCACATCTTGTGAAAAAAACTGATTGACCCACTATTCATAGTGGACTAACCGGCAAAATGCGGCACTACTTGAAACATTATAAATCAGGTGGCGGGTGGCATTTGGACCCTAACGTGAAAACGTTGCTTCCCTTAGGAGTCGGACAGCTAGTGCATGCTGCCGGTGTATTCCCCGATCATTCCATAGAGCATGGTTCCCAATGCCACACCGACTTTATCGCACACATCAAAAAAACTGAAATAAGATGCGTGGGCGATCGAGTTAGCAGGAATCAGCTTGGCATAGGTTGCGCGCGACAACGATTGAATCCCGCCCATCACCAATCCGACAAGGCAGGCGATGCCATAAAATTCTATTTCGTTTGTTGTCAGGTAGGCTAGAAAGCATATGCCGATCCATATGCCGATCATGATTGTGAGCGACTGTTTGTTTCCATACCGCCCGGATACCCTTGCAAATAGATGTGCTCCAAACGAAGCGACGAGCTGGATAATTAGTACCGTCAGGATGAGTTTGCTATCCTCCAGCCTGAGCTCCTTGGCGCCAAACGTAGCAGCCATGTACATGACCGTTTGCACACCCATATTGAAGAAGAAGTACGCACTGAGGTATTTCCGAAGGTCGGGATGATGATCCAGGCTTTTCCACACGTTCGCCAATTCGCTGTATCCATGAAAGAGCAAGCGCTTGCCAGCTTGTTCCCGACGGTGTTCGGGCAGGTAGCGGAAGGTAAACTGGGAGAATCCGATCCACCACACGCCAACCAGAAGAAACGAAAAACGGGTAGCTGACCCTTCGCTTGGGAATCCGAATGAAGCCCAGTTCAGAATCATGACGAGATTGACAACAAGTAGGACTACGCCTCCATAATATCCCATGGAATAACCCCTTGCGCTGACGGAATCCATCCGATCCGCAGTGACAATCTCCGGAAGAAAGGCATCATAAAAGACAACACTGCCGGCATAGCCGATGCTCGCCAGGATGCTGCAAATGATCCCCCATTCCACATTGCCTCGTTCGAAGAAGAATAGACCCATGCATCCTGTGCTGCCGATGTAGACAAAGATTTTCATGAACATTTTCTTATTGCCTGCATAATCGGCAATCCCGGAAAGCAAGGGGAGCAAAGGTGCAATCAGGAGAAAAGAAAACGACAAGGCGTAAGAATAAAGAACCGAATTGGCGATGCCATAGCCAAAGAAACTTACCTGGTCACTGCCATCGAGTGCGGTGGTGACGGCCTGGTAGTAAACAGGGAAGATGGCAGACGTGATCACGAGGGAGTATACCGAGTTGGCCCAGTCATACATGCACCAGGCACGAATGACCTTTGCATCATTTTTCAGAGGCGCGATAGCAGTGACCATTCTCTAAGATAAAGAAAAAGCCCCTTCATCAGGGGCCTATTCACTTCAAGATAAACAATTCTATTCTTCGACCTTGCGGGCCAGCGTCGTGTACAAGAGCTTGCGGGCATTCGCCTTGCGAAGTTCTGATTCCACATCCGCGATTATACCTCGCTTCGATTCCTTATCAACTTTCAGGGAGACCGTCATTTGGTCACGCTCATTCTCGGGTAGCAGATCGCGTTGGCGACTCACCCAAAGAATAATGTCTTTTGGTTCGATAAACTGGTCATCCACCTGAATCTTTGGTTCTTTTCCGTATTGCTCCAGTTTTCGGGGCTCACCGATATACAAATTAGTTACCAGTGACTTACGAAGCAGTTTCCTCATCTGAGTCGCCTCAGGGATCCGTTGCTGCACATCGATGGTCGTCTCACGAAGCTGTGTTGTTACCATAAAGAAGAACAGCAACATGAACACCACATCGGGCATAGACGACGTCGGGATTTCCTGCTTTGGCTTTATCTTCCCTTTAAATTTTCCCATAGGTTTAAATTCTCTTTTTTAGTTGCCCACCTTGGTTGGTTCGGCGATAGAAAGATTCATCGGATATTCAACAGTCCCATCCGGACGTTTTCCTCTGCCCTTGTCATACAACTTCTGATTATCCGCAGTTGACAAGTCGGAAGAGATTTCACGCCATTTGGCATTCGTTACTCCTGCCCGCTTTGCATAGATGTCGTAATAGGCACCTTGAATAATATCCAGTATTTCAATAAAACGCCTATGCGTTGTCCCCCGATCAGACTTGAATGACACAATAGCCTTTTCCGGACTGTCTGAAGAAGCTGGGTCCACTCCGCCATTTTGGATAAACTTCTCGATTTGTTCTCGAAGAACCGCAACATCGGACATCGGCTCTCCTTCTACCAACAGGGCATCCGATGAGTTGATCTGAATCTTGAACATATTACGTTCCTGCACCTTGACGTCTTCCGGCGGGTTTGCTTCAGGAGGAGGAGGCAACTGGATACTCAATCCACGGTCATTGGCGATCGTTGTGGTTACCAGGAAAAACGTCAATAGCAGAAACGCGATGTCCGCCATCGAAGCATTAGGGATTTCGGGCGTTGATCGTGCCATTATCGTGTCGCTTTGTGAAAGAAAGAATAAATCAGCCCGAGGGTCGCAATGAGCAAAAACACATAGAACATCATCAACCCGGCGCCAATCATTTTGGAGGCCCCTGGTGTAGTTCCCAACGATGCGGTCTTCAGCGTAACTTCGTCGCCGGAAATGCTGTAGACAATCAGGAAAACCACGACAAGGCCGCCAATGGCAGCACCCGACTTGATCAATTCCTTGGGCGCCTTAAGTGCGTTAATGAAGGGCAGCACAACGACTGCAAGCACAGCAACAAAAAAGATGGCGTACCCAACGTACAACCCAACGCTGATCGAAGTGCAGCCAAATTCGCTAATGCCAAAATCTATACAAGCTTGGTCCATTACTTAGAAATTTTGTGTTTTACCAATAAGTCAATCAGGGAGATAGACGCATCTTCCATGTCGTTCACCAGGCCGTCGATCTTTGAAACCAGGTAGTTATAAAGTATCTGCAGTGTCATACCTACGATCAACCCACCAACCGTTGTAATCAAGGCGATTTTCATACCACCGGCAACAACCTGAGGGGAGATGTCACCAGCAGCCTCAATAGCGTCAAAGGCAAAAACCATCCCTACAACTGTACCGAAGAATCCAAGCATGGGTCCGAGTGAAATGAACAAGGAAATCCAGATTAGTCCGCTTTCCAGCTTCCCCATTTCAACGCCGCCGTATGACACAACTGACTTTTCAACCATATCAACACCTTCAGCGGAACGCATCAATCCTTGAGTGAAGATTGAAGCAACTGGGCCTTTCGTATTTTTTGTAACATTCTTGGCCGCCTCAACGCCACCTTTCTGCAAGGCTGCTTCCACGTCAAGAAGTAACTTCTTTGTATTCGTAGTAGCTAAGTTCAACATAATGATGCGCTCAATAGAAATAGCTAATCCCAGAATCATACAGATAAGGATAGGCCACATGAAGGGGGCGCCTCCTTCAATAAATTTCTCTTTCAAGAGCTGGTGGAAGCTTTGCTCCGCTGCTGCTTCCACAGGAACATCTACAACTGCTGTTTCCGTAACGGCGGGTTGTTCAGTCGGTGTGGCCGTAGCCGTGGTATCCTGAGCAAATGAAGCATAAGCCCCGAACAGGAAAGTAAAGAAGATAGCGAGAATCGAGAATTGTTTTTTCATGGTTTAAGGTTTAGTCTGATCTTGAAGTGGCCAAAATTAGAGTTTTTGTTCATTTCTAAACAAGAAAACACAATTTTTTCAAGGAAAAAACCCGCTTTTGTCGAACGCTCGTTTGGTTTAACCCTCCTGACGGCCAAAAGTCACTTTAAACGGAGGATTTTAAGAGATAAAGTGAGCTCGCGGTTTCCTACAGATCAGAAGTCATAAGGTCTGCCCAAGATGCCCCCCTCCAAGACAAGTCGACCCACAAAACCCAAAGTTGGCCTGGACCGTCAGGAGTTGGTTACGGATAATATTATCTATTTCTTTGTGGCCCTTTTAAGGAGAGGTGTCCGAGTGGCTGAAGGAGCACGCCTGGAAAGTGTGTATGCTCGAAAGGGTATCGCGGGTTCGAATCCCGCCCTCTCCGCCAGCCAAGCCGCCGCGATTGCGGCATTTTTTGTTTTGAGTCGCTGCCATTCGTTTCGAATGAGCAGCGGGCGAGAAACAAAAAAAGAGTGAGCGCAGCGAGCGGGCTTGGGATGAAGCCTCCCTCCTTCGGGATCACCGATTAGGTAATCCCGCCCTCTCCGCCAAACCTTTGGCATCGTCAGCCGTGATTACCTGGTTATTTCGCCAGCCAACGGTAGCACAATACGCCGCCTCGTTTCCTCCATGCCATATTCACCCAACAAGAGCATCAATTTGGTAACAGCTGCTTCAATAGTCATATCACCCCCGCTGATAACCCCGATTTCATTAAGTCCACGGCTGGTTTCATATTTCCCCTGCGCGACCATTCCTCCTGGGCACTGAGAAATATTCAGAACCATCAGCCCTCCTTCGATCGCCTCCTTCAAAATCCGGATAAACCAAGAGGAAGACGGGGCATTACCAGACCCAAACGTCTCAATTACCAAGGCCTTGCTATTCGGATTTCGGACCATGTGGGCTACTGTCTCTTGCGTTATTCCAGGAAACAGCTTGAGCACCGCTACGCTACGGTCAAATGCGCGAAGCACACGCAGCCCGGCAGTGCCCGGCTGCTGAATGGCCTGGTCATTATAGTCGATCGTCACCCCGGCTTTAGCCAGATGTGGATAATTCTCAGAATGGAACGCATCAAAATGCATACTCTCCACCTTTTTGGAACGAGAACCTCGAATGAGTTCATAATCAAAGTAGATGCACACCTCGGGCACCCGTGCCTTCCCATCCCGGAAGCTGCTGGCGATTTCCAGTGCCGTGATCAAATTCTCCCGGGCATCCGACCGCGATTCGCTAATCGGCAACTGAGCGCCTGTGAAGACTACCGGTTTGGCCAGGTTTTGCAGCATAAATCCCATGGCCGAGGCGGTATAGGCCATTGTATCGGTTCCGTGCAACACGACAAACCCATCCTGTGAGTCATAATGCTTTTGAATAATGTCTCCAATGGCCTGCCAGTGGCTGGGTTCTATGTCAGACGAGTCGATCGGATGCTCAAAGGAGACCACCGTAATTTGAAGAAAGAGATTCCTTAGCGTCGGTAAGTGTTCCAAAATCAGCGAGAAATCAAAAGGCAAAAGGACGCCCTGTGCATCCCTAACCATCCCGAAGGTCCCTCCCGTGTAAATAATCATCACCCGAGCCTTGGGTTTGGAGGGCAGCGCAGTGTCTATGGTAAGGGTTTTGTAATTCATCAGCTGAAATCTACGCGTTTGTCAGTTATTCTCGAATGCCTCGTTGCCGAAAACAGCGGCTGCATTCCGTGATGTAATCTTCATCAGCTCTTCCAGTGAAACTCCCTTTAGCGCAGCCACCTTGTCTGCCACCAGCAAAAGGTAGGGAGGCTCGTTGCGTTTCCCGCGATATGGCACCGGTGCGAGGTAGGGGCTGTCGGTCTCCAAGACCAAACGATCCAGGGAAATTTCTGGCAAAACCTTGTCCAGCCCGCCGTTCTTAAAAGTGGCCACACCCCCTATCCCAAGATAAAACCCCATCTCCATAATACGTTTGGCTTGGGCTTCGGTGCCGGAGAAGCAGTGAAAGATCCCTGTTAGCTCCTGGTCGCACAGGGGTGTAAGCAATTCAATGGTCTCATCGATGGATTCACGGCAATGAATCACCAGCGGGAGTCCATATTGCTTGGCCCAGTTAGTCTGGATAATAAATGCCTCCTTTTGCTGCTCCCAAAAGGTCTTGTCCCAGTAAAGATCCGTACCCATCTCTCCTACCGCGGCAAACTCGCGCTTACGAAGCCAGTCCTCGACGACGTACAATTCTTTCTCAAAATTGCTTTTGACTGAACAGGGATGAAGTCCCATCATGGCGAAACAGAAGTTTGGATTCTGAATTTCCGTTTCCATCATCGCGTCAATGGATTCCGAATCCACGTTGGGCATATAGATTTTACCAAGACCGGCGGCCTGCGAACGCAGAATCATCTCCCTGCGATCCCCATCAAATTCCTTTGCATAAATGTGGGCGTGCGTGTCTGTCCAGGTCTTCATGCGATCACGTATTTCATAAATACCAGAATTCCGATAGCCGCTGCGCATACCGATGCGACTAGTACACTTCCAGCCGCTATGTCCTTAATCTTGCCTGCCAGTGGATGATCCCTGGATTCAACGAGATCAACCAGGGCTTCTATTGATGTATTCATCAATTCAGCCGTAATTACAAGCCCAATAGCGAGGATAACAAGACCCCACTCTGTACTTGATATAGCATAGTGTACACCCGCGGCGGTAACCGCCATGGCAATTGCTATGTGGATCTTCAAATTACGCTGTCCCCTAATGGCCTGACGAATACCTTTGGCCGCGAATACAAAGCTTTGAATGAACTGTTTCATGTCACGAGGATTTTTATCTGCCTCTCTAAAAGTCCTTCTTGTTTTTCATACGATCCAAGTCCTTTGGATTCCAGAGCCCCCTTCACGGCCGCTGTAAGCACAAAGTTGTGCTGATCCAGGCAAAAAGCAATTCCATTACGCATCAGGACTTCTGCCAACCCTATTTGTTCGGGCTGCTGCGGTGTAGGTACAAAGGCAGCCTTCTTTCCCATCGCAATAAGATCCATAATGGTGCTATAGCCACTTCGAGAAATAATGACTTCTGAACTTCCAATGGCCTCTGCCATTGCAACTCCATCCAGGTGGCTGAAAATCTCCATAGAGCCCTCGGTCATCCGCGTCACTTCGCCCGGTTTTCCGGCAACTACCAGGGCCCTGCCTGGGAATTGATGAAGTTGCTGCCGCAACAAAGACTCAAACAAGGTACGTTGTGGTTCCGGTCCAGATGCAATTGCCATGACATCATATTTCTTTTCATGAAATTGGTGCGGACAAAACCTGGAAAGCCAACCGATGTAATTGAATTCAATCCGTGTCGACATAAATCGCTCGGTTAGCCCGCTGCCTGGTTGATCAGGTACCCAAACATCCTGGAATCGACGGATATAGGTGTGGAGAAAGCTATTCGCTGTCGAAGCCAGCATGGCCCATTGTTCGGGCAGGCTTACATTGATCTGATGTGTGATGAAAACAGATTTCACCTTTTCCGAATAACAACCGTACCGGTTGTCGGAGATCACTGCATCAATATGGTGTTCTGCCACCCATTCTACTACGGCCTGATGCTCCTTACGAATCGTGTTGATGAACTTCGGAAGCTGTTTCATTAAGCTGAGCATCATTGAACCCTGCTCTGGATATCTTGGACTATATCCCGGCAGTTCAAGGTAATGGAGGCCTGGAAATTCATTGCAGAGCAGAATGCCAGCCGAACCGGAAGATGCAATTCGCACGTCTACACCTTGCCGTTGAAGTTCCTTAATGACAGGAATACAGCGTGTGGCATGGCCAAGGCCCCAATCCATCGCGCAAACGAGTACCCGTTTCAAGACAATGCGTTAAACGAGTAACCCTGGGAACCAAAGTGATCAAGAAATCGAGGCAGCACGTACTTCATATTCTTTTCCGCTTTGAGGCTGTCGTGAAATACAACGATGGATCCAGGTCGTGTTGCCCCCAATGCACCCCGCAGGCAACGCTCCGACGAAAGATTTCTCGCGTAATCGTTGGTAAGAACATCCCACATTACAATTCGATATTCCGTCAACCCTGCAATCTGGCTTCGGGTGATTCTTCCGTATGGCGGACGGAATAGGTTGACAGGTCCTATCATGCCCTCTTTGATCATCTCTTCGCGGCACAATTGAACATTTGACAGGTACTTATCTGTTGCATTCTTCCATCCACTCAGGTGATGAAAGGTGTGATTGCCAACCGCATGGCCTTCATCAATTACCCGTCGAAACACCGAGTCGTTCTTGCGGATGTTGTCACCAATACAAAAAAAGGTTGCCTTGGCGTTAGCGCGACTGAGCTGATCCAGTACAAATTCCGTGGGGCCAGGTACCGGGCCATCGTCGAATGTGAGGTAGATTACTTTTTGCTCGGAGGGGATTCTCCAAGTCAGTCCCGGATACAGCCAGGGAAGGAAAAAAGGAGGGCGAAAAAAATATCCTGCAGTCACGGGGCAAGTGTTGATCGAATCACAAAAATAGGAAAGTAAGGCCGGAATGTTAATTCACCCGGCAGCTCAGCATGGTGATATCGTCGCGATAGCTGTTCTTGCCTTTGAATCCATCGAGGTTGACAATGATATCCTGATGGATGGTCTTCAATTCTTTGTAGTGATTCTTTTCGAAGTACTCAATCAGGGCTTGTTGACCATACTCTTCGCCTTTTTCATTTGCGGTTTCCGTAAGCCCATCGGTATAACAAAAAAGGAGAAAATCATCGAGGTCTGTAATGAACCCCTCTTTTAGAAATGGAAGCGGGTGCATGGCACCGAGAACAGTGCTGCCATCCTCCAACAACCGTATTCCGTTTTTCTTGTCCCACAACAGCGGCGGGTTATGGCCAGAATTTACATACACCAGGGTCTTCAGGTTAATGTCGTAAATGGCTCCGAAGAAGGTAATGAACTTCTCGCCTTTCGCATTTTCCAAGACTTGGTAATTGAGTGCTTCTACAATCTCGGTCAGGTTGGGCATATGTCGCAGCAGCGTTCTGAGCGAAGCCTGAAAGTTAGACATCATCAAGGCAGCAGGAATTCCTTTGCCACTGACGTCGGCGACACACAAGAGGAACTGGTTCTTGTTGATGGGAATAAAATCGTAGTAGTCCCCGCCGACTAGGTCGTGCGGAAGATAGCTCGCCTCGAGCTTCAGTCGTTCGGTATTCGGTAGCTTGTCCGGGAATAGAAATTGCTGCACATCACTGGCAATTTCCAATTCTTTGCGAAAGGCTTCCTGTTCCAATTGCTTGCGCGCAAATTTCTTATTCTCGATAGCGACAATGATGATGTTACTGAGCGCTTGAATGAACTTGATGCCATCTTGTAGGTCAGTCCCCTGGCTATTCGCATCCAGCCCGCCCACAAATACAACTGCCAGGGTATCGTTCTCGTGCGCGACAGGGATCAACAAATCAAACTCGTGGAATTCGCATTCTTCCTCAAAATCTGTCATCTTATGCACCTGGCGGATCAGGTGGAACCGGCTATCCAGCTGAAGCTTCTTGAAATTCTGCTTGGTCCCAAAGCTTGCCTGGCAGGTCCAATGCTCATCAAAGACATAGAGTGCCAACTTCTTAATGTTGAGGTTGGAGCGTAGTGTGAAATGGAAGATCTTATACAAGGACTCTTCCGGAACATTGCTGTTGATGGCTTGCGTAATTTCAAGCAGTGCATTGAGCTCGAGCTCTTTGCGATCCAATCGTTTCTTTATTTCCTGATCACCCATGGGTTTTGAACGGTAAATTTAGCCGAAAATTTCCCGTAGGAACGACTCCGTCATTTATAATTTCTGCTCTTCCAGGCGTACGTAGAGAAAATAGAAAACAACCCTACCCCGGCAACGTACATGGGGTAGATTAACTGCAAGGTCATAAAGGCAAGCGGGTCAAATCTCCGGACCAAGAATCGACCAATCCAAAATATGAATATCCCTTCCAGCGAGACCTTCGCGATGACCAAGCCAATCGTTATCCCAGGCGTCACAACATTTCCGATGAGGAGCATCAAAAACGCAACCTGTGCGACAAGGATCAAAACGGCGCTAAGTTGTGTCACATGGTCTGTATTGTGTTTCCATTTTCCAGCCCACCGAAGGCGCTGGTGAAAGAAGTCATGCACCGTATTTTGTACACGGGTGCTGACCACTGCTTCGTAGTAATTCATAAAGCGAATCCCATCCGGATACCGGCTGAATATTTTACGCATAAGAAACTCGTCATCACCCGAAGCAATGCCAAGGTTCCCATCATACCCGCCCACTTCGGTAAACATATCTTTTCGGAATGCCAGGTTCGCCCCATTGCACATCATCGGATGGCCCAGTCCGACGGAAGACGCCGTCGACCCGACAAGGCTCAGGAATTCCATAACCTGGAGTCGCGAGAAAAATGAATGATCCCCGACAAGCTTTACGGCTCCCACGAGCATTTTAGTGTCTGCCGATTCAAAGTATGAGGAGACACACGTCAACCAGTTTTTCGAAAGTGCGCAGTCGGCATCGGTCGTAGCGACTATGCCAAAACGTGCGTGTTCGATGCCCATCTGCAATGCCGCCTTCTTTCCTTCCAGGCCAAGAGGTAGTTCGAGGAGTCGCCAATTGGGAAGTCCTCCCATGAACTGCCTGGCGATGTCAGCCGTATTATCCGTCGAGTGATCATTTACAATAATCACTTCAAACCTTTCCGTGGAAAATGCCATTCCAGACAGATCGCTCATTACCGCGTTGATGCAGTCCTCCTCATTTCTAACCGCGACAACCACCGACACGGCAGGAGGATCGGGACTCCTGCCTGGCATGACCTGCCTGCGAATACGCACCCACCCAATCAGAAAGACTACCAGCAGCAGGATGTAAAAACTTAATATCAGGCTAAAAGCAGCGGTCATTGAATGGTTTGTCTGTATTTTTAGGGCGTGGGTAAAGTTGGAAAAAAAGTTGCAGACCCCGGTACCCGCACCGTACCAAAGGCGGCCGCGCAAAAAGAAAAGATCATTCTCGGATTAGACCCCGGAACCAGTGTGATGGGCTACGGGGTTATCCTCATCCAGGGGCCATCACTGAAACTCCTGCAGTTCGGCGTCATTCACCTCTCGAAACTCGAGTCCCACGAATTACGACTCAAGAAAATATTTGACCGCGTACTGGGCATCATCGACGAATTTTCTCCTGACGAAGTCGCCTTGGAAGCACCGTTCTACGGAAAAAATGTACAGTCTATGCTTAAACTGGGCCGGGCCCAGGGCGTGGCCATGTCCGCAGCACTTCATCGCGGAATACCTATAGTAGAATATGCACCCAAGAAAGTGAAACAATCCGTGACCGGGAATGGGAATGCATCCAAAGAGCAAGTGGCCCGAATGCTGATGCAGATTTTCGCCTTTAAGGAATTGCCTAAGCTTCTTGACGCGAGTGATGCACTTGCGGTAGCGGTGTGTCATCACTATCAAAAAGATGGGGGGAAGACGAAGACAAAGTCATGGGATAGTTTTTTGAAAGAGAACCCGAAGCGGGTCAAGGAGTTCTAGAAAGGTGTTAGGTGTTGGGTGTTAGGCGTTGGGTGTTAGGCGCTGGGTGATTGGCTACATCACTATTCACTTCTTCGTCATCTCCAAGATTGCAAAACCAAAAGTGCACCCGCAGTTGTTCCCAATAGTATCTGTCGTGAGCGTCACATTTTCATGAAGGTCTCCCGCATCATCGACAAATGAAAACCGATCCAATGTGTAGTGGACTTCAAGGAGTGACAACAAATACCCCAGTGCAAACACGCGATGGGCGTTGAACTCTATCCGTTGCGGGCCAATGGGTGTCGATAGGTAGAACTTCCCTCCCGGCTTTAACACCTTGTGCATATTGTCCAATCCCTTCTTATGCCCGTCTATATCGATTGGATCATCATATCGGCCAAGGCCGAAGTGCTCGATGACATTTAGCGATGAGAGCGAGTCAGCATAGTTATAGAGCGACTCGGGAATCTTCATGAAATCTGCAGTCACAAAGCGGATGTTGCGGACCACCGCCTGCTGAGGGCGAATATCGAATACCTCAATTTCCCGAAACGCAGCGACATGCGCAACAAATCCATCACACGC
>JANNAZ010000193.1:0-1594 GCA_031384895.1 Cyclobacteriaceae bacterium
CCCAGCACGATCAGCCCGGCTATTATCAGAATAAGACTGATCAGTGCTTCAGCTGGATTACCCTCATCTCTGGATCTCGACTGAAAAATATCTTGGTCTAATCCAACGAACCAGCTGGTTACGGGACGAGTCCCATGAGTCAGGCCCCAGGCCAGTACAATCCAAATACTACGGGAAACCGAAGGCCGCTCCTTACCGTCACGGTAAAAGAGCCAGATGAGCCAGATGCTGAAGGCAATGAGGGCTAGGGATCCCGTCATGGTCAATTCTCAATAAATGGGATCAGGAGCAACTGTCTTTAAGTGTGCTCACGGCATGGGAAGGACGGCAGATTGCGCAAGAGCTCCTGCAGAGATCCAAGTCCCGAGCCCTTAAACGGTCCGATCGTCTCTCCCTGCCTCTTTCGCACAAGCTACAACTCGTCCACAGATAACCGACAAAGCCTGAGCAACGGGAAGGACTTTTGCCCCAGATTCTACCGCTCGACTGACTACATCCTCGAAAAACCCAGGTGGACAGCCAAAACGGGTTGGCTGATGCGTCACATCGTGCGTGGCAAAAATCAGCCATCCTCCTTCCCCCCTGTTGCGATCAATCATCTCCCAGATTGTGGCGGGTCGATCCCTCGATTGTTCGAGGAAGAATGCCTTCAAGTAGTTCAAATCGACTGTCCCGAGATTTAACCTTTGACCTCCCCCGCGGCAGCCTGCAAAGTGTCGCCCCGTACTCCGTTTAGTGCCAGGCCTCGGTGTGCTGATCGGATAGGACATCGTTACAAAATCTGCTTCCGGTAAAATCCGCTTCAGCGCAAGCCGATTGGCCGAAATCGATTCCTCAAAGGAACGCGATTCCGTCTCCCAAGCATCACAATGCCCGAACGTGTGACATCCGAGCTCGTGCCCTTGAGCCAATACTTCCTTCAAGTCCATGGAAGAACAAATGCGGCCGGTGGGCTCGTCTTGATTTAACAGTCCAAGAGATACGTAGTAAGTACCGGCCACCCCGTGCGCGCGCAAGATCTTGCCCCCGATTTCTAGCGCCGACCGTGGAAAATCGTCAAACGTAAACGAGATCAATGGCATTGCGTTCTGCATCTTGACTGGCCTGCGGCATACTGCCACTGACAGGCTCCTCCGATACTTGCCCTGAATTCTCTCCCACACGGTAGCTACACTCACTCCTCAACTCCTTTTGGTTCCACAAGAATCTGAATGATTGCCTCCTGCGGTATAGAACGGCTCTTGGGGAATTTGAGGGAAAGTAGGCCTCCATGCTCCTCGACAACCTCAAACCCGATCTCTTCGAATACCTTGCCGGAATTTTGGTTCTTTGTAGTCTTCCTGTAATTTGCAAAAAAGTCTCGACGCACGGGCCGAGAATGCGAGCCAAGAATATGGCCAAGGAACGCGTGCTCCACTCGCTTGCCCTGGATGCGACAACTGAACATCAGATCCAGAAGTCTCGGTTCTCGGGTATCCACCACGGCAAATCCCACGATCCCGTAACTCCCAAATCGATCGGTACAACGCATGACATACGTCTTGTGCATATCGGATTGTTGAATTTCCTGCAACTGCGTTCGAGGGTATCGCGA
>JANNAZ010000243.1:0-2010 GCA_031384895.1 Cyclobacteriaceae bacterium
TCACTTCTCAATGGAAATTTATGCCCCTACTGGGTCAAATCTAAGTGGTAATCAACACACCAGACAGAACGAGTGGCACTTTTGCGCCCTTACAATTGCTTTCGAGAATGCCGGTCATATATCGCAGGCCACGATAGTAAATCTCGCGTTCGGTGGCGTCCTTGGCTTTTGTTTCAGCTTTCAACCAGGTAGGTACTGCGGCACAAAGAATGACTTTGGCATTGTCAGGCATCCGCTTAGCCACTTCAACAAAGTAACTAGCTTGCGGAATATCGATGTCTTCGCCAAGTTGTGAATCATAACCCCATATCCACCAATTATTTGCCAGTTGAACGGCGAAGTAGCTGCGGTGTTGATGAGCGTCCCAACTACCCAGATGTGTTGAGATGCCTCGACAAAACTTGGCCAAAAAGAGGGTTAGTCCGTCGTACCAATCGTGATTACCTGGAATAAGGAAAACCGGTGGTCGGTCCACTTTGGAGTCTTTACTGCGAGGGAATGCGTATTCGTATGGCCTTTGCATCCTCGTTTGATAGTCATATCGGCTTGCATCTGGGTAGAGTTCATCGCCGCCCATGATTAGACAATCCGCACGAGGCATTTCCAAACTGTCAACAACAATCGACTTTTGGCCAATCAAATATGCGATCGCATACGTGGAATCGAACCCATCGCCAAGATCAGCTACGTAGTCGACCCAAACGGCCCCTTTTTTCGACCCGCAAATCCCTAGCTCGCCGCCGCATCGCTCAATTAGAGATTCGGCAGTAAACGGGTCAAGTGATGCATGGACTAATCGACGATCAGCATATTGCGCAAAGACCGTTGAAGTAAGGACTTTCTGTACAACGTTAAATAGTACCTTTGGGCTGAACCAATGAACCATGCCAGGATAATCGGTTTTATTGAAAAGATTGTCGGGAATGGTGACCATCTTAACCTGCTTCATCAGCTATTGCCACGTCGATCTTACTCCCTTCCTCACACAGAACAACGCCCGTTCTTCCGAGAGAAAGGTTCGTCCACGCAACACATTGGGAATGCGCATCGTCACCGCGCGGAACCATCTGCAAACTCCGCAAGAGCGCTCGCCCGACTTGACAGCCAAACTTAATACGATAAATTCACTTGGTGCTTTGAGAAAAAGCGGCGCCGGGCACCTTGTTCTGCCGCAAATAACCGGTGATAGCATGTGTTGCTCCACACCGAAGAGAACCAAGAATCAGCACCAGCTTCGCTGGCAACGCTGTCGTTGCAACTCCTTCAGCAAAAATCCATCGGCATCACCGTGTGTGATGGCAGTCATAACATCAATGGAGATAGCTTATGCAGTACGCAATGTTAGGAAATCAGAAACTCGAAGCCGCTCCGGGTCTGTTCGGGGAATGCCCTGGCTGTAAAAGTCGGGTACTTGCAAAATGTGGTACTCAACGGGTCTGGCATTGGGCGCATCTAGGAAAGATCACCTGCAACTTTGAAAGGGAACCGGAGAAGGAATGGCACCGTAACTGGAAGAACGATTTTCCTGTCGATTGGCGGGAAGTCATTCGCTGGGCCCAAACAGGAGAAAGGCATAGAGCGGACGTCATGACCGAGCTGGGACTAGTTATTGAATTCCAACACTCGCCATTGCATCCAAACGAGCGGATTGCTCGTGAATCCTTTCATTCGAATATGGTGTGGGTCGTGGATGGAACGAGGCTACGGCGGACTTGGAGTAAATTCTTGCAAGGTCAGCGAAGCTGGACAGACACCCCATGGCAGGGCTTTTACATGACTCACTTTCCCGATGAAAGTTTCCCGATCGAATGGCTTGCATGCACTGTGCCCGTGTTTTTTGATTTTAGCGGTGTAGCGGAGACGGACAACGAGCAATCACCAAATCGGAAGACTTTGTGGCTCTTGTTACCTGGTCGTGCCGAGGGACGAGCTGTGATTTTAGCTGTAAGTCGGCAAGACTTCTTAGATTTGACACGGCGCCGGGCACAAATTATCGATCACAAGAAAATA
>JANNAZ010000270.1:0-10569 GCA_031384895.1 Cyclobacteriaceae bacterium
TCCACCTGCGCGTCGACCACCTTGAGGAAGAACTTCGTCGGTGACTCGGCGAAAAGTTCGAACTTGGCCTGGCCGGTAGCTTGCGACATGAGGTGGCCGTCTTCTACGGTCATCACGAGGTTGAAGCCTGGCTGAATCTCATAGGAGCCCACGTATTGCTGTAGGACAGCGGGATCCACAGGGACCTCCATACGGGTAGGGATCGGCTTGTTGGTCTTCACCCCCTTGGTTATGGATCCGCGGTTTTTTACGACAGCCTCCTTTACTTCACCGTTGTCGACAACAACATGGAATGTGGAGAAACCAACCTCAAAGACAAAGCTGGTTTTGTCTTGTGGAAAGATCTTGAACTTGTTGCTGCCGGTCCTTTGGCTATAGAGCTGGTCGCCTTCGACAGTGATATAGCGGGTTGTTCCGTCTTCAAATTCGTAGACCCCGGTGAGGGTTTTGGCATAAGCGACGTCCAGTTTGACTTTCGCAATGGGGTCGGCATACGGCTTGCCGATAACCTTAGCAGCCATTCGCGTTGACACATCAGTTGGTTCACTACAGTCGCAGTTGGCGAATACTGCTACGAACACATCCTCTTTCGGGAGATAAATTGCGTTGGTGAGAAAGCCAAAGATTCCGCCAGAGTGCTCCGTGGTAGGACTGCCGTTGATGTCACCGATGCCCCAGCCGTAGCCATACTCCTGAACTTTCCCGTTATTTAGTTTGACCGGCGTGTGGGCGAGCTGGATGGTCTCCTTCTTCACGAGCTTATTGGCGTTGACGGCCATTTGCCAGGTGAGTAGATCATCGACGGTAGACATGATGGAACCCGCAGAATAAGGCTGGGTGAGACTGAGGTACTCTGCATTCACGTATTCAGCTTGTTTCTGATAACCCTGTGCACGGTTCTTGATAATCTTCCCCTGGCTGCCGTAGTAGGTGTTCTTCATGCCCAATGGGGTGAAAATATTTTTCTCCAGGAACTCCGGGTACGGCGTGCCTGATGCTTTCTCGATGACATAGCCCAGCATGAAGTAAGCTGAGTTGTTGTAGTTCCATTTTTCGCCTGGTGCAAAATCCATGGGCTCGTTCTTGAACAGGTCGATCATCTCCATAGGCTTCATATCCTGGCGCCAGAGTTTGGTCCACTTTTCCATATCCGTGTAGCTCTTGATCCCCGAAGTGTGGGTAAGCAAATGGTGGATGGTGATGGTATGGCCATGCATGGGGTACTCGGCGATGAACTTTGTCACCGGGTCATCGAGTTTTAGTTTGCCCTGCTCCATGAGCATAAGAATGGACACGGCCGTGAACTGCTTGGTAATAGATCCGATTTCAAACACATGCTCTGGTCTCATGGCGATGTTGTTTTCCATGTCGGCCATTCCAAACGCCTGGCGGTAGATCGCCTTCCCTCCTTTTGCCACCAGCGCCACTGCCCCGGGTTCTCCGGCCTTGTACTTCACCTTCATCATCGCGTCGAAGTCAGCGGTGAGGGCTTGAGTGAAGGCGGGGATGGAAATGACTACAAGAGAAAGGAGCAACAGTTTTTTCATAGTTGAGGGGTCTGAGTGCTAATTATAGGGGAAATAGGAGTAAGAGTTGAGCTTTGCAGTATGAGTCACACAGGCGAGTCAGAGACGATCGAATCAACTGATCCACCCTTTCCTTGTTACATCACGTGAGAACCAGATCAGGTATGCTCCCAAGCCCAATATCACGATCGGCATGATCATCCCTCCCGGGCCATATACTTCAATGGAGTTGCTCATGAAGAAGTTGTAGAACATTTGCGCTACGATACCCGCGAAAGAAATCATGAACACCGGGGTTGCCATCTTTTTACGGAGTAACAACAAAATACATCCCAGCACTCCGCCCCAAACGGCAAATGCAAACGCCGCAGTCACCCATGCAGGGATGGACGTCATCAGGGCACGCTGATTTTCGGGCAGGGCCTGGAGCGCTTCGGGGCTCATTGTTACCTGAGAGATATAGGCCATTCCACCCATCGCATTCCATACTAGCGACAGGGCGCTGACAATCCAAAACGACGTTGGGGGTTTGTTTGCTGCTTCAGCCATGTTTTTTAGAGTTAAATGATATTCAAATTAAGGAAATATTTCGAGAATAATACACAGTTCCGCCTGCCCAGGCACTTTGTATCCCTGCGGGCCAGAGAAACTAAAACACTAACTTTATCAAAAATCATACTCCATTATGGAAACCCCGATGACGCCCTTGGAATTTGCAAGACGCTCTGAAAAGCTTTATCCGAACAGGGTTGCTGTGGTAGATGGCAACCTGAAATTGACATACCGTCAATTCTTCAAACGCTGTCGGCAGTGGTCTTTCGCATTGCAAAAGTTTGGCATCAAACCAGGCGACCGAGTTGCATACATTGCCCCCAACACACACGCCCAGCTCGAATCCTTTTACAGCGTCCCCCAGACCGGGGCCGTTTTGGTGCCCGTTAATTACAGGCTTTCACCGGCAGAATTTGCTTACATAATCAATCACTGCGGCGCCCGTATACTATGTGTCCACAGCGACTATCTTGATGCGGTAGAAAGCATCCGCGCAGACTTACCGAAAGTTGAACACTTTGTTGCCCTTGAAGGTGAGAAAAAAGGGTGGCTGGATTATGAGCAAGTGCTCGCCGTATCTCCGGAAGAATTTGCTAAATGCCCCATTGGAGAGTTGGACCTTATTTCCATAAACTATACCAGCGGCACAACTGCACGCCCCAAGGGTGTAATGATCACCCATCGTAACGCGTATCTGAACAGCCTTGGCACCTTGGCGCATTGCCACCTATCAATCGATGAGAAATATCTCTGGACACTCCCCATGTTTCACGCCAACGGGTGGACCTTCGTCTGGACAATTACGGCATGTGGAGGCACGCATATTTGCTTGCGCAAGGTGGATCCCGTAACGGTTTTCGAGGCCATCAACAGGGAAGAAGTCACTCTCTTTTGTGCCGCCCCTACGGTGCTTATCAGTATTTGCAATGCTGACATCAACCTGCGTGAGAAAGCCCGCAGAGGTATCCGCCTGATGACTGCCGGAGCACCGCCAGCTGCTGCAACCATTGAACGGATCGAGCAGGAATTGGGATGGGAACTGCTGCAGGCTTATGGACTCACAGAAACTTCGCCATTCATTACCATTTGTGAATCGCGGCCTGAGCATGCCCTGTTGTCAAGTCAGGACCGCGCCGTTGTGAAAGCCAGACAGGGCGTAGAACTGATTACATCAGGCGAAGTTATGGTTGTTGACACGCATGATGCGGAAGTACCCTGGGATGGCAAGACCATGGGCGAGATTGTTGCCAGGGGCAATGTGATAATGAAAGGATATTACAATGACATCGAAGCGACGAACAAGGCTATCCGAAATGGCTGGTTTCATACCGGCGACGTGGCCATAGTGCATCCGGACGGCTACGTGGAGATCCGCGACCGCAGCAAGGATGTGATCATCAGTGGCGGTGAAAATATATCCTCAGTAGAAGTTGAAAGCGTGATACTGCGACATCCTGCTGTGCAGGAAGTGGCAGTGGTAGGGATGCCTCACGAAAAATGGGGTGAGTCGCCACATGCTTTTGTTGTTGTTCGCGCTGGAGCGACAGTTACGGAAGAAGATATCAAAGCAATCGTCAGCAAGAACCTTGCTTCTTTCAAGAAACCTCAGTGGGTGTCCTTTGTTAATAAGCTTCCCAAAACGGCCACGGGCAAGATTCAAAAATATGTGCTGCGGGGCGGACAATCGGCCATTTCAAAACAGTAGCTTGTAAACTAGAAATGCGTGTCACGTAGTAGTGCCATGTATGTAAGCAAGCGGCCAACAATCCACTCCGAAAGATGCTAAAGTCAAATGCGAATGAAAGTTTAGTACTAGTTCAATGTAAGATCACAAGAAATCGGGGAGCGTTGTATACCTAGCACCCAGTACCCAGCATCCTTTTTACATTCGAATCATGGAACACGACATCCTCATCATTGGTAAAGGCCTTATCGGTTCCGCCACGGCCAAGCACCTCAGCCTTACCCAAAGGAACATCGCCATCATCGGCCCCGATGAACCCGAGTATGCCGAACGGGCCCACGTGTTTGCCAGTCACTACGACAGCGGCCGGGTGCAGCGGTTGCTCGGACGCAATGATGCGATGACCAAAATGAATCTCCTTTCGGTCGGGCACTATCCCTGGCTGGAAAAAGAAAGTGGAATTCATTTTCATACAGACGAAGGCAGCCTTTATGTCAATCCCCGAGGGAGTGATGAGTACTTAGCCCAGGCTCCCGCCAGAGCAAAAGAATTCGGCATCAGGGCGACCTTCTATCCTACCCAGCAAGAGCTGTCGGAAGCATTCCCTGACTTTCAGTTTTCCAAAACGGCCCAAGGCATGCTCGAATCTTCTCCTGCCGGACATATCAATCCGCTTCGCTTGATCCAGGCACAACTCAATGTCTTTGAGAAGAACGGCGGCACTGTCTTTCGCGACACCGTCTCGGGCGTACACTATACTTCCTCCGGCGTTGAAGTAACGACATACGAGGGCAACACCTATTATGCCAAGAAAGTTATTCTTGCCGCCGGTGCATTTTCCAATTTCTCGAATCTCCTGGAACAGCGATTGGACCTCCTCATCAAAAGCGAAATCGTGATCCTGGCCAAGGTCAGTGCTTCCGAAGCTATCCGGCTTTCAGCGTTGCCCTCGCTCCTTTATGAAATCGATACTCCCGAAATAGAGGGCATTTATTCCATCCAGCCAATTCGATATCCCGATGGCAACTACTACCTCAAGATGGGATGCAATCTTCCCGAAGACATCTATTTTGAAGGAGACTTACAAGAAGTTCAAAGATGGTTCCGAACAGGGGATAGTGATGCACACGTTCCTAAAATGGGTAGCGCGCTGCAGGCCTTCATGCCGAATCTGAAGGTCGAACGTTGCCTCTCCAAGCGCTGCCTCCTTCCCCGGCCACAGAAACATGAGAACCCCTATATCGACAAGGTCCATGATCGTCTTTTTGTCGCCGTGGGCAATGGCTCTTCGGCCATGTGTTCCGATGGTGTGGGAAAGTTGATGGCGAGTCTGGTGGTTGATGGGAAGTTTCCGGAGGGGTTTGATGAAAGGGAATACGAGGTAGTGTTCGGATGATTGGGGACAATACTAGGAACTAGGAACTAGGAACTAGGAACTAGGAACTAGGAACTAGGAACTAGGAACTAGGAACGCAGCTCTTCACCCAACACAGTTAATGAGGAGCAACATGGGTCTTCGCATGCGGTCAGATTTACCAAATAGCCTATTTTTGTGCCGTAACTACTGATCATGATCAACCGGTTCAAGGTTCTGTTTGAAGGATTGAAGTGGAGGGGCAACATCTATGTTGGTTTGCTCTTGAGCCTCTTGCTTGTCATGGGGCTCTATTCCACATGCCGCATCGGTTTCTATCTATTCAATACGGCGTTTTTTCCCGACATGACCGCTTCCCGCGCGGCAAGGATCCTATGGGGCGGATTCCGCTTTGACGTGGCTGGCATTCTGTATTTGAATGTGCTTTTTGTGCTCCTCCTGATCCTTCCACTCAGGGTTCGATTTCATGCGCGCTACCAGAAAACACTGAAATACATTTTTTTTATCACCAATGGCATCGGCCTAGCCGCCAATGTGGCGGATTCCGTTTACTACCGCTTTAGCCTGCGGCGCACCACAATGACCTTGCTGGGCCAGTTCGAAAACGAAACAAATCTTGGTGCCTTGTTCTTTCAATTTCTACTTGACTACTGGTATGCCGTATTCTTCTGGGCCGCACTCATGTATATTCTTATCCGTGTCTTCAACCTCATATCCATTGAAGGGCCTCAACTAAATAATCGAATCGCCTTTTATAGTTTCGGGATTCTGCTCATGCCACTAATCATTTACGGGGTAGTTGGTGGCGTGCGTGGAGGATTCGCGAGCAGCACCCGCCCCATCACGATCAGCAATGCGGCAGAGTATGCAACATCGCCAAAAGACATTAACCTTATCTTAAACACGCCCTTTGCGTTTATTCGTACTGCCCGCGCCAATGTGATCGAACGGGCGAACTATTTCACATCAGACGATGCATTACAAAAGGAATTCACACCCGTACACATGTCGACTGATACAATCCCTTTCCAGGCGCAGAATGTGGTCGTGATTATCCTTGAAAGCTTCTCAAAGGAATTTATTGGATTCTACAACAAAGATCTTGACGGAGGAACCTACAAGGGCTATGCTCCGTTCATTGACTCCTTGCTCAGTCAGAGTCGTGTCTATCAATATTCCATGGCGAACGGGCGCAAATCCATCGATGCCATGCCGTCCGTCATTTGCAGCATTCCTTCGATCGAGGTCCCCTATGTCTTGTCGCACTATTCTGGAAACAAAGTAAACAGCCTTCCCAGCTTGTTGAAGAAGAAAGGATATCATACCTCGTTCTTTCACGGTGCGCCCAATGGTTCCATGGGATTCCAGGCCTTCGCCAACCAGTGCGGGTTCGATGACTATTTCGGCAAGGATGAGTATGGTAATAATGATGACTACGACGGGATTTGGGGAATCTGGGATGAGCCTTTCTTACAATTCTTTGCTAACAAACTGCATAGTTTCAAAGAGCCCTTCTACACAACCCTCTTTACCGTTTCGTCACACCATCCGGACAAAGTACCGGAGCAGTACGTTGACCGGTTCAAAGGAGGCCCACTCAGCGTGCATCGCACCATTCAATACACGGATTATGCTTTGAAGAAATTCTTTGAAAAGGTGTCCAAAGAGCCCTGGTACAAAAACACGCTATTTGTTTTCACCGCCGATCATGCATCCGCGGGCATTCAGTACCCCGACTACAACAATGCCGCCGGCTACTTCTCCATACCTGTTTTCTTTTACAAGTCAGAACAAGGCTGGGCTTCCTTTTCAAAAGGCGATATAGCACAGCAGATCGACATCATGCCAACGATACTCGGCTATTTGCACTACGACCAACCGTATGTTGCCTTCGGACGAAATGTCTTTGATACCTCTTCAGAATCCTTCGCTTTTAATTTTATTGACAATACGTACCAGCTCTTCAAAGCGGATTATCTTTTGCAGTTCGATGGAGTGAAATCCATTGGGCTGTACGCCTTCCAGGAGGACCGACAGTTAAAGAATAATCTTATCAACGAAATGCCAGAGATCGTTACAGCACTTGAAACCCGGATAAAGGCATTCATTCAACAGTATAACAACAGGATGGTCGATGACAACCTCACGTCGGAGAGCGCAATCCAATCGCCGGCAACGTTACACTGAAAGTCACATGCCCATCCAAAACCTAACCAGCACATGAATATCCTTCTCGTCTACCCAGGCATTGTCCCTGCTGTAAATTATGGCGGAACAGAACGGGTCATCTGGAGTTTGGGCCACGAGTTGAACGCATTGGGTCATTCAGTCACCTACCTGGTAAAGAAAGGTTCAACTTGTCCATTTGGAAAAATCCTTGCTCTTGACAATACGCAAACACTGGACAAGCAGATTCCAAACTATATTGACCTGGTTCATTTCTCTTATGAACCCGGTGTGCCTATTGCACAGCCCTACGTTACCACGATGCACGGTAACACGAACGAAAGAAAAGAGCTGGACGCCAATACGATATTCGTTTCCTCGAATCATGCCTCCCGATTCGGCTCCACTTCGTTTGTGCATAATGGGCTGAACTGGGATGAATACACTAAACCCGACTGGTCAGCAAAGCGCTCCTATTTTCATTTTCTTGCCAATGCGGCGTGGCGATTAAAGAACGTTAAGGGCGCCATTGCCATCGCAAAGGATGCCAACGAGGAATTGTACGTGCTTGGGGGCTCGCGGCTGAACATCAAAATGGGTTTCCGGCTCACGCTTACGCCCAAGGCCACATTCAAGGGAATGGTGGGAGGCGCCGAAAAAGACAAACTCATCAATGGTTCTAAAGGATTGATTTTCCCGGTGCTGTGGCATGAGCCCTTCGGCCTTGCCATCATAGAAAGTCTGTACTACGGCTGTCCGGTGTTTGGAACTCCGTATGGGTCGCTGCCCGAGCTCGTCACCAAAGAGTTTGGATTCCTGTCCGCACACTCCAATGAATTGATTGAGGCTGTAAAAAATATTGACGCCTATGACCGCAAGAAGTGTCACGAATATGTGCGTGATCAATTCAACCAACAAGTCATGACGCAGAATTATCTCGCCAAGTATGAACAGGTGTTGAATGGAAGGCCACTCCATACCAAGAAGCCACAACTGATTGAAGTGCAAAAAGAGAAATTCCTGCCTTTCGAATGAATCTCGCTAATCCAGGCAGGCTACAGGATCTACCAGGTTGTAGGCTTAATCTTTAGCGATGCTCTCAATATTTCCCTGCGGCTCACCTGGCCAATTAATACACCTTTATCAACGACTGCATATCTGCGAATGGGCGAGTTTAGAAACTCAATGGCTGCATCAACCACGTTGATGCTGGGTGGAAAAGACAATACATTGACTGACATATAATCCGCAACAGACCTGGTTTCAACTGGCATGTTGTGATAAGCCTGATCGACCAGCAAACGAAGGCAGTCCTTCTCCGAGAGATTTCCAACCAGGTGCCGGTGTTCATCCAGCACCGGGGCGCCAGAAATTTTCTTATCGATAATAATGCCAATAGCCTCCTGGATTCCCTGGTCCGGCCTGAATGTTATCATATCGTGCAGGGGAACCATATATTTCTCAATCGTCTCATACTTCGTTTCATGCGGATTTTTCTTTTCAAATTCGGGCTTGAAGTTCATGACCTTGGGGTTTTAATTGCGGTTGCTCCTGCTTACTGTCCAGATAAAGCTATCTATTTTCCGTGGCATTGTCAATTCAAAATTTCCGGCCTCTTATCGACTCTACGCTAGTACAGAAACTCCCTTATCAGCCCGATAAGCCCCTCCGGATAAACGCCAAGCCAGATTACCAGGACAGTCAGGATAAATAGCGTTGTCAGGTTTCCCCAATACAAGCGAGGATGCAAGGCAGGAGCTTCTGTGCCCGTGGGCTTGTCGAACATCACGGCAATGACTCTAATGTAATAGTATAAACCGATGACGCTGTTGAGCGCCAGCATTACCACCAGCAACCATCGCTGCATGTTTACTCCCGCCGCGATAAGGTAAAATTTTCCAAGGAAACCGGCCGTAAGCGGAATACCCGCCAGCGACAACAACATGGCTGTAAAAGCTGCCGCAATCAACGGTCTTTTCCAGAAAAGGCCCTTGTAGTCATCCATCCTTTCCGCGTCGCGGTCTTCATCTGATAAAATGGCAATGATACCGAATGCGCCAATGCTGGTGATGAAATAAGCCACAAGATAAAAGCTGATTGCCTCCTTACCCAGGGCCTCTCCGGCCAGGAAAGCAACGAGCAAGTATCCGAGGTGGGCAATGGAAGAGTATGCTAGCACGCGCTTTACGTTGTCTTGCCTGAGGGCTAGAAAATTTCCAATGAACATAGATGCAATTGAGATCAGGGTAAATGCGGTCACCAATGCCGGGTACTTATACCCGTCTACCTGAGTGAAGAATCTCACTAGCAAGACCACCATGCCCCCTTTCGAGATTGTCGCAATAAATGCTGTTACGGGTGCAGGTGCTCCTTCATACACATCCGGGGTCCACATGTGAAAAGGGGCCACGCCCAACTTGAATCCAACGCCAACGACCAGTAAACCAATACCCGCCAGCATCAGTCCAGGTATCTCTGTGGTCGAAGACATGAAAGCGGCGATGCCTGTAAAGTCCAACGTACCTGTAATGGTGTAGACCAGCGCCATGCCAAACAACATGAACGCAGAGGAGAGTGCTGCGAGGATTAGATACTTGATGCCGGCTTCGTCTGACCGCTCGCGTTTTCGCAAGTAGGCAATCATGCTATACAATGCTACACTGAGAAGCTCTAGCCCGAGGAATAAGGAGACAAAGTGCTTGCTGATCACCAGCATGGCCGCTCCCAGGGTCGCAAGGATAAGTAAAATGTAGTATTCCTCTTTTCTTTCCTCGCGTTGCTCAAAATAGGCATACGAGATCATCACGATGGCGAGGGTACCCAATATGATGAGTCCGGTAATGAATGTTGCAAATCCATCGATAATAAAAAGCGGTTCCACCACAAATGACTTGTTGGTAGCATAGGTCATTAAGTAGTAGAACACGCCCAGTAAGCTGAGTGCCGTAACGGTATAAATTAATTTATGATTTCTTTTTAAGGAAATGGAAGTAATCGCGATCAATGAGGCTGTCACCAGGAGTATCCCTGGCAAAAGATTGAGCACCATCTCTGTACTGATCTTATTCAAGGGCACCTCCTTTCCCAGCTTGAATCATACTTCCCTGGATCTCCTCTTGTTCGGCGTTGCGCGCGGATGGCTTTGTGAACTGCGTGGAGATAAATTTCTTTACCGTATTGAATACCGGCTGGGGGAATAACCCCAATAGAATAATCAGCACCACCATAGGCATCAAAATAAATTTTTCCCTGATGGAAAGATCCTC
>JANNAZ010000338.1:0-6261 GCA_031384895.1 Cyclobacteriaceae bacterium
CAAGCGCGCGCTATAAGTCGACGACAAACATGTAATTCTCTGACATAAGTCGAAAGGTAGTCAATAAACAGAAACAGACAATACCTTGAGGCATACGGAAAACCAGATCAGATTGCTTCCAAGTGGAAAGGGCAGCATCGCAGATCCAAGGCCCGTGGTATCATTGTTTCAAAGAACGTCTAAGCGGCACGCGGCATAGCCGTCGCGCCATATTCAAAACTACACGCGCGCGCTATAAGGCTACATGTTGCATAGTCATCATAGTAGCTGATTACCAGTGCTTCATCTCCTGTTGTGGGGAATATGTTGGCGCTGGCCGATACTCCCTGCTCGTCTTTGATGCCGGCATGGAATGTAGAGCCTGTTACGCCGGCAGTAAAAGTAAAACCGTATGGCGCGCGCTTATTAGCGCGTGCCTGTTGAGAGTGTCATTCGAAGGTACGAATTGCATTATATAAAATCGATAGTCAAAAAACCTCTCCCCTTGGCGAAATAGTCTTTTGCAGAACTGTACAAGTAGTTCTCCGGTTCCATGACAATCTCAGTGTCGATAAAGGCAAAGGATATATCCATCCGCCAATCGGAAAACCTGATCAACTTTTAGCAAGAGCTCAATAATCCAGCATCGAAGCTCCGTGGTATCGGTGTTTCAAAGAACGTTTTCACCGGCACGCGGCACAGCCGTCGCGCCATTACACATGACTACAAGCGCGCGACATAAGAGGGCCCTACAACGACTACACACGCGCCATAAGGGGATGATTTTTGATCTTAGTTATTCTTGGCCTGCCCACCGAAGCACAGTACTATGAAGGGCTTATTTCACAACGAAATGCGCGTAGGTAGGTCGCTGATGCTCTACAAAATTTCAAAGAACGATACAAATCCTTCATCCCTTCGCTCCCGGTCAGGGCCACAGGTCCCAACCAACTTGGAGCCTCACTTATCTAACCACCTATTTTGTGGTGCAAGCTGTATTTGGACCTCGAGTTGCTAAAAAACCGTTCAATTGCATTCGATCCAAGGTAGCATGCTATATTTGGAAAATAGTCATGAAGTACTATCATCACTTTATCGCCATCACTGAGGTTAAACATAAATGCGTCATCGGTCGTTTTTACATACTTAACACTCTCATAAATCGCAGGGTATTCAATAAAATCCTTCGTAGGAAATTCTCTTCCGTAAATTCCAATACTTATGACATGGCTCAATTCTAAATTGTATTCCGATTGTGTCCCTATTAAACCAACCTCATTCATTTCGTAGTCCTGGAAAACTTCACCGTCCTCATTTTCAAAGAACTCCGACTTTATAGTAAAGTTAAAACCCCCAAAGAAAGCTACATGGAATACCCTTGTTAGAGACTCAACTTCATAGCGTGAAGCAGTGAGCTGGTCCGAGGAAATCCTGATCATTCTCTTCCCTATTGATTTTCTCAGGATGGACAGAGCGGCTTCGTTAACTGCAAGCATAGTTTCAAAATTTAGTATCGATAGCGGTTATAGACAGGAGGTACCTTTGGGTTGTTGGTTGGGGTGAATGTATTTACCTTTATGTTGTAACCTGATGAATTGGTATCGCCGCCGTAATAGAATCGTCCCTTTACAATCGAACCGTCTCCAAGCCTAACTTCGAATGAATTTCCGCGAAATGATTCGGAAGTGCTCGCAATTGGATCTAACTTATATTGTTGTCTCACGTTGTTCCATTCGGTTAGAGCTTGATCGAAATCGCCATTGATATTTGAGCGAATTTGGCGTTTCTCAAGTCTTCCAAGTGATAATTTTGGCTTCTCGTAGTTAAGTTTAGCCCTTTCTGCTTCAGCTATAATGGGTTTACCTGTGAACGGGTTTTGCTTGTTCGCCAAAGCATCAACTGAAGCTGAACCAAATCCGGATATCGCTCCCGCGACCAGACCAATTTTGGCTCCACTTGATATGCCCTCCCATACATCCCCACCAGTTCCCCAAGCAATAAGACCTCCAAGTGCCCCACCTGTAACAGTACCTCCAATCATTCCAGCGATGGTTCCACGAATTGCCGGGCTTGCAATTGATTTTGTCAAATTATTTATTCCGGGTCCAAGTGCCTTACCAAATGCCCCTCCTGCTAGCCCGCTTATTCCGCCAATAATGCCTCCCTGAATAATCTCATTCCAACTACCCCCTTGTAATGCAGTATTCAGTGAGCCAGATAAAAGACCTCCGGCTGCCCATCCTCCTGGGCCGAGCGGTGACAATGCTCCGGAGGCAGCACCAGCTCCAAAATACCCTAAGCCTTGCCAAATGTTCCCAATTTTGTCCCAGTTGGTTACAACATTGACCGTACCACCAATCAAGGCAGCCCCCACAAAAACTAGTAGCGGAATAAATTCACCGTCAGGATCCGTATGGGTGATCGGATTGTTTAGCAACGCCATATATGGATTTGTGAACTGCTCCTGCGGATCAGTGCTAAACCATCTCCCCAACTCTCCGTAATACATCCTGCTCCCGAAATCATGCCACCCCGTTTGGGATATAAGTTCCTTCCCCTGGAATAAATTGGCATTGTCAATCTCACCCTCCCTTAGCCACGCATAAGAAACCATCCCGAAAGGATAATAGTTATTCACCTGAATCACCGGGCTCTCCTGGTGCGTGATGCGCAGATCATCGAAATAAACATCAGCACCGGTAAGGTTGTCATAACTCAGGTAGATGTACACATATCCGATCTCAGAGGCGGTCACCTGTGTCATCGTCAGCAACTGCGGAACATTGGGAGTAGCCGTGATAGGCTTTGACTCACCCGCCAGTGGCTTAAACTCCTTGTCGAACAAAATGTAATTCAGGAACGCCGAAGGATTGGAGGCTCCATTGTCCGGGCTCAGGCCGGCAATCCCTGCCGGTGTGTAGGCGTTGGTTACATTGGAGAAAATAGCACCGGGGTCACCAATTGCGTTGTATTGGCCTCCGAATGCACCGGCTACAGCCGCACCCATTGTGGCCAATGGTGTTTTGGTGAAGCCACCAGATGTGGTGTAGTAGGAATAAACAGTGGCGTTAATAATATCACCCGGATAGACCTTGATGCTTTTGCCAGGCCCAACCTTATTGTTCACGTTAAGGCGTATCACCTCGTTGCCGCCGGGTGTCACATTGCCAGGAGAGGCTACCACGTACACTGGATTGATGCCCTGAAACTTTGTCGTCTCATCCGCCTGGTTCTCCGTCTCCATCGTGGCGGTGTAAACCAGGTTAGCCGGTGTTGTCTGCAGCACCACGCGCGGGCTCCCCACCTGGTCGGTGATGAAATAGTTATACTCAAAATCAGTCTTGTAAAGTGCCAACCTGTTGATATACATCGTGTGGCCGATGGCCGGTACGCTCCATCGAACTCCAATCTGTAGGGAAGTTGCCCCAGCGGGAATGGTAATGGATGCCGTCACCCAGTTTTCATTCGCTACACCGACAGGCAGCGTCACACCCGGCCAGATCAGGTCTCCCAGGTTGGTCTTCACGTAAAGCAAGGCCGTAGTTCCTACGGATTGATAGCCAAGGATTTTGAATGAATAAGTCTCACCGCCTTTTACACCCGTAAACGTATCACCCTTGGTCGTACGGATCGGAAACACACCAGGTGTACCTGTCGCCTGGTTGGACTGAACCGTGACATATGTCTGGCTGCTGACGTATGCCGTGCCTAGTGTTACATTTCCGCTCGCAGTAAACCCTGTTGTACTTCCTGCCTCCCGGTTCTCTATCAGGTTGCTGTAGGTTGGTGCGGTGATGCGGCCTTCTTCATGGTGAATCTGTAATACCAGGCCGTTCACCAACTCTATACCTCCCACATAGTCCTTCGTCGCCTGGAGTTGGTTAGCTGCATTGAAGTACTCTTCCTTGAGCTTCAGTCCAGCCGCATCGTACGTGTACTTTAGATAAAACCCGTTGCTGAACTTCACCTTCTTCGGCCTGTCGTTGAAATAGTATTTGATGGAGTCAATGCCCTTGTTCTTGTCGAAGATCAGCGCTCCGTTCACATCGTAGGAATAGTCGTCACCACTATTAACGCCGTCCTTGAAACCTTTGTCTTTGCTGGCACTGGTAGAACCTTCTGTTACCTTGCCAAGCTGGTTGCCTCCAAACGTGCTGTAATCATAGGCAAGCTGGTCAACCGGATCAGCAGTGTAAGCTGTCTGATTAAAGATACCTGCGTTGCGGTTCAGGGTTTTGATATTCCCATTGTAATCATAAGTGATGCCGGACTCATTGTAAAAATTATTCTGCAACGACCAGTCATTAACAGGAGGCACGGCTCCTGGATTGTTCATCTTGAAAGCCGCCGCATTGAGCTGGCCCAGGTTGTCGTAGGTGAAATTGTATAAATTCTGCTTTTGCGTCAGGTCTTGCTTCCACTTCAATGCGGATACTTGTCCGTCAAGGCGCGTTGTGTTGTTTGCATTGGCAATCGCTCCGTTGTAGGCCAGCTCCATGCCGAAGTAATCGTTACTATCCTCTCCACTGGGCAGGTTGTTCAGGTTCGTCATCCAGCCACGGATGTTATAGCGGAAGTCGAGCTTCTGGAGGAAGGTCGCGCCGTTGTCAACACTGTGCAGCTTTTTACTCACTACCTGACCCATTTCATTGTATTCATACGCCGACAGCATGACCTCATTCTGGCTGTTTATCTGATGTCTCACGCTGAGCAGGCGCCCCGCATGATCATAGGCAAACTTCTTCCGTATGGTGTTGATCCCACCGCTGTTGTAGCCGGTGCTGGTCTGCAACTCTTCGAGTTTCTTGCCGCTGAAGTCGGGCAGGTTGGAAATACGGTCGGTGCCACCCAGGTGATTGGAGCCGATGATCTGGGTGACATCGCCCACTTTGTTATAATAACTCACGGTGTTGAGCCACGTGGTTGATCCGAGGATTTTCACACTGGATGAGACTTTCCCGCCCAACACCATCGATGTATTTTGAGACAGGAAAAGGGGATCCCCGGCGTCCCAGGATTCGGCGACAAACTGAAGAGTGCTTTGAGCACAAGGGTTGCACGTGGTGTAGTCATCATAGTAACTGATCACCAACGCCTCATCGCCTGTGGATGGAAAAATATTGGCACTCGCGGATACGCCTTGCTCATCCTTGACTCCGACGTGGAACGTGGACCCTGTTACACCAGCCGTAAAAGTAAATCCGGGGCGCAGCGTCACGCTTTGGGTGGCCAGGTAGTCGTTGGTCCCTGCGTAGGCACTCACTGTGATGACGGCTTGCTGGCCAGTGGCAACTGCAGTCTGCGATGTAATGTTCTGGTACCCGGCATTTCCATTCAGCGCATCCACCGTTGCCTGCATGGCCTGTCGTGTAATTGCAGTACCTGCATGATAGATGCCGGAGATCACCGGCCTGTTAAGTGCGTCGTACTTGGTATAGCTCCATTCATTCACCGCGCGTTGTCTGCCATCCTGGGTAAGCACCACGCGATCGCGTTTGTCATACACGACGTATACCCAGGCACTCCCCGGCCCTTTGGTTTCCACTTCACGCCCATCATTGTCGTAGGTCGACTGGTAGGTCCATGCGTCGACCTGCTGTTGGGTGGGGTTAAAATTTCCGGCAAGCCGGAGAATACGCATCAATTCGGGCGGCAGGATGAACCGAAGTTGATTAAAAACATCGTACACATAATATGTTTCTGCCCAGTTGGTGCCATCAACTTTCGTGCGGGTTACCAGTTTGAGCCCATCGCGGTTAGATATCGTTTGGGATTCCACGTTCTGCTCACTTATCACCGTGGATACTGCCAAAACACCGGCAGGGTAAGTGTCAGCGCTTACGGGAAGGTTTCCTGACAAAGTCCAGATGCGAATATCGCCAGCCGCATTTGTTCCGTAGGTTGCTGTTGAGGGCGCAACGTCCGGCTGCCAGGCAACTCCCACTTCCCCTTGTCTTTTCGGTCGGCTCAGTGGCGAAAGTTCGAACTCTGTCACGGCATACGGTTTTTGATCATCGTGCACCAGGTCGGTGGCTGTCTGGTAGAATGCTGCTTGAGTCGTTGCTGGATTGGCCTGAGGAAGACCGCTCGACTGTTGTGACATGAAGGGCAGATGCCGCTTTGCCGCGCGGCCTAACGAGTCGTACTCTTCAAAACTGATGATGTCCTTTCGCGTTAGGCTTGCTGTGGTGATGGGTGAACTCCGCGTGGCAATGGTTTGTGAGGATCGCCCGGCCCCGTCACTGTCGCCTACGGATTGGAGAAATTTGTTGTCGTTGTGGA
>JANNAZ010000354.1:0-10970 GCA_031384895.1 Cyclobacteriaceae bacterium
ACGAAAATCATTCGGAATGCGTCTGTCATAGTCCTGGGTTACGCGCAATGCCTCCGCCGGTTTTTTCTCATTGAAATAGTATTGTGCAAGCATTTTGCCATAGCGCCACTGACCTGGATCCAATTCAGCTGCCTTCTGCAAATCCACCAACGCTGTTTCGCGAATCAGTTCAGCACGGGCGGCATACAACGGCGCAAACTCAGGGCGGTTTCCGCAGGCGGCAAACAGTTCACGGGCTTTGGATGTCTGGTTCTTGCTCCAGTAGATCAACCCCAGCAAATATTTTGGTTTCCAGTTGCCCGTTACGCTCGTCGCCCAGGCAAACACCTCTGCTGATTCGGGTCGGAAAGGGAACACTCCTGCAACGGATGCAGCTATTGCGCGCTCGAGTTGTTTCTCTGACGAGCCATTCAGCTTTTGGTCAAGGAATGCCTGCCAAAATGCAACCTCTGCATTGGTCGGCGAAAGTTCAAGAACGGTTCTCGACTCCTTCAGCATGCCCAGCCGGTAGTACCACATTGCAAGTTCCAGGTAGGATTCTACCATCAACTCATTCCTGATGCTTTGGGAAAAAGTCGATTTTGATTCCGGTGTGGGATTAACGAGGTAATTTTCAAACCCAGCAAAATGATTCAACGGGTTTAATCGCCTCAAAGCATTCAGTGCTTCGTCCGCGTTCACCGCGTTCTTCTGGATACGATAGGCTTCAGCCAACAACTGAAGCGCTTCCACGTGGGCGGCATTGCCTTCCAGACTTTTGGAAGCATAGTGAACGGCGCGATCCAAGCGCCCCTCTTTCAGGTCCATACGACTCAACTCTGTATAAGCCGCAACGCGATGGGCCGGATCCATGGCGGCAATATCAAATCCGTCTCTGGCATCGGACTTTTTGCCCAGTGCGAGGGAAGTAAGTCCATAATAAAAATTAGCCATTGGGTCGTAGGTGTCGATGCTCAAGGCGTGCATCAGCAACGACATGGCTTTGGCGTACTCCATGTTCCGGTAGCTTACCATGGCAAGATCAGTGAGCGCAGGAAGATAGTTCGGGTCCTTTGCCAAACACTGCTGAAGTTTCTCTTCGGCTTTCACATACTGACGTTCGCGTATGAATTCCTTGCCCTCGATGTAAAGTCCCTGAACGCTGTTCCAGTCAAAATCCTTTGGCGACTCAACCGGTCTGGACAGGACACCATCCATTGGATCGGTTCGATACTCCAGCACATGATCCCCCAACACAACGACAAGCGGTTCCAGCGAAATTGTGGCCACTGAATCGGCGAACGGCTGCATCACCTTGAGGTCAATCACTTTTTCATAGATTCTGCTTTGACCTTGGGCTATAACAAGTTTTTCTTTCATGTTCTGAAGAGGCGAAATATCTATACGCACCCTTCCCTGCCGCGTCCGCACGTTCATGGCCCCGGCCGGATTTGCCGTCACAAAACCTTGTGTGCCCTTCACAGGAAACCAATATTCTGTCCAGGTGTCCGTTGAGTAGGGTGCAAAACCACGGTGCTTAAAGGGTGTCGCAGTGCTCGTATGATCTGTTTGATTAAAGAGTCTTCCCGATTGTACCTCAACATACTGTCCATCGGTGTCGGAGAGCAGCTTCTCCCAGATCATGCCTTGTTGCGAAAGTCCCCAGATCCAGATTTTCTTTCCCGCCTTTTCATCGTGGGCAGCATAGCGGCCCATTCCAAAATTTTCGTCATGCCAAAACCCGCCGAAAAAATTGGTGTACTTACCAAAAACGTGGTACGATTTATAGGGACCAAAATTATTCTTCTCATAAAAGGAAATGTCTTTTCCATTCCCTTCATGGATTTTCCACGCTTTGTTGGTGCCGTCATGGCCCAGGTATCGGGTACCCGGATAAACAAACTCCAAATCGCCAGCGGCCTTGATGCCGGCATTCATCCAGGTGTAGTACGGTTGTTCGAGGGGTGTGGTGTTGCTCCAAAAAGAACGTGTGGTAAAATAGGCTTTGTCTTTCGGAAGATTCACTTCAATGGTCCAATAGGTCTGCGTGAGCAAGTCGAGTGTGCCAATAAAACAACTAACGCTTCCATCCTCATTAACGCGAGTCGTGTAGTCAACCGGAGTAGAACAATTGGGTGTGTGGCCTATGATACCGTAGTTGGCTTCGATGCCGCCGCTGGTCCACGGTCCGCGCATGGCGATATCGCGGAACTTGACAACGTGGTTGTAATAAAGAAAAGGTTTTCCTGTCGACTTCTCCGTAGCGGCCCAGATCTTGCCACCAATTTCGGGGAGTATGATCACCGAAATGAACTCATTCTCCAACTCTACAACCTTCCAGGATTTGTCAACCGGTTTATCCGTGTAGCCATCGAACCGAAAATAGGGATAAATGTTTCCCATACGCGCCACCGGATCCGGATCTGAAAACGGGTAAGTCTTAAAGGTCTTCTGGTATTCTTTGACCGAAGCGGGCTGCTGGCCAAGACCGCATAGCGCAACAAGACCCAGGAGAATGGTGAAGAGTGATTTCATATCAATTTGAAAATTAGCCTATTTGAAAATTTGAAGATGTGCATCTTGTCATTGTTTGCCGATCTAATCTGCGCAAATCTGCAGGAATTCAATCTTCGTCATCTGCGGGAAATGTATTTTTTGCCTACAACACCATCCCTATTTGATAATCAAAAGAAGGCCCTTCCCTTTCGGAATGAGGAACTTGCTGTCGAGGTTGATTGTCTGTTTGTCCTGGAAATCCTTAACTGCCGGAGCCTCCGCTGTTGTCGCCGGCTTCAAGCCAAGCGCCTTCCAGTCGATGATGAGTTTGACCTTGACATCTTCTGCCGCCCAACTGGCCACGGACACAAGCACAGCGCCCTTTTTCTTATAGATGGTTGCTAACACGGCAGGGTTATCCGTCTTCACCGGGCTCTGTTCTACCCAGTATCCAATCATCTCCGATCCCTGGATTCCAAAATCATCCCAAAGTTTCCATAGATAACGCGGGTCGCTGTTCTCCGTCCACGGCATTCGGTTGGTCATCCCATATACCATCCCACGCCAGGGATTGCCACCCTTCTCCAGCATCTCCCCCATCAACCCAAACGGAATACCGGAAACTTCCGTCATCCAGAAATCCGGTTTGGAATCGTAGTCAAAATACTCGCCGAACCAAAGACGGTTCAGGTACGGGAAATGTTCGAGATACAGGTTGGCACTGTTGTTGAATCCATCGCGCTTGTTGTATTGGTTGGCAGAGTGCAAGTCGATGATGCCCGGGCCGCGCTCGCTCTTCAGCACCCGCCGGATGCGCTTCATGGTCGTGCGATCAAAAGCAACGTCGTCGAGATAGATGCCGTCAATCCCCACGTTCTTCACCAGCCAATTCATTCCCTCGACATAATAATTATGCCAGCGGCTCATGCCACTGTTGATCACCGCCGCGTCTTTTAGCTCGGGCACAAACCACGCAGCGATATAATCGTCACCCAGGTGCTCCTGGAGCCAGGAGAAGCCTCCGCCCTTACCGGGGGAATAGATTTCTGTACCCAGGCTGCGCAACGGATGGGTTTCAAAGGCGCGGTTCGAAAGCTCTCTGACTGTGTTATAGATTTTTACTTTAAGGCCTTTCTGATGCGCATTGTCGATGTACGACTTCATCTCCTGCGTCCGCAAGAAAGGATAGTTGATATACGGGTTGATGTCGTTGGCATGATGGATGTTTACTACGGAAGCACCGCGGTGCAAGATGGTATCGATGGGACTGTACTTGTGATAGAACCGCGTCGTCCACTGGAAGTCGGTGTCCAGTGTATGGAATGGCGTGATCAGCAAAGTAAAGTTGTAGTTCAATGTCTCGCCGGCCTTCATGTCTCGCGCTCCGCTAAATGCGCCTACCCAAGCTGAATTCGCTTTTTCAGATATTTTTATTCCACCCTTGCCGGAATTCCCCCACGATGGCGGAAGGTTGAGTGGCTTTTGCAAATAGAAGTTTGTATTCAAAGGTCTCGAGTAATTCTCCGCGCGCAGGGAAAACTGTATCCCTCCGTTGACATCACCGATCCATGCACCATCCTGATTTTTGTTGGCAACATCCCATGTCCACGATACATCCGCTGGCCTGATGCCACCTCGCAATCCCAGGCCCATCATGTATTTCGAAAAGGCCTTCTGAATGGGAATTCCCATGCGGGCATTGTCCAACTGCATGTCACGGAGGGCAGTAAGTTTCACCGCGTAGGCTACGAATCCATCGAACTCAATGCGTCCGGATACATCCAGCCGTACACCTTCTGCTGTGCTGGTCGCCCTCCAACTAATTGCACCATCCGATACTTTGTCGAATCTCACATTCTCAGTCTGGGTCCACTTCACAGGCCCCTGACCTTTCATCACCACCTGAAAATCAAAGCCACCAGACAATATGGGCTTTCCAATCTTGTCGAGCTTGGTCATGAGCGGAGAAAAATACGTGGTGATTTGTTTTGGTAATCCATTGCTACCCACGTCAAGCTTTCTTCCCAACAATGAAATCGCAGTGGCATTAAGCACCAACGGCGTATACGGAGCAATTACTTCATCCGTGGCCGCCAGCCTGGAATCGAGCCAGGCCAAGCGCGTTTGCTTCCAGGGTTCATCTACACCCCCGTTGCGCGCGACCTTATCCGTGATGGTCAACTTGATGGTAATTGTACGGGCAGTTGTTCCATCTGCTTTAATCGTCGCTGTTCCGACATAATTTCCCGGAGTAATTTGGTCAGGGACCGTCACTGTACACCACAGGGGCTGAACAGCGCCTGCGTCAACATCAAGCTTCTTTTCAAAGGGTGCACCATCCCATCCAATACCTGCTGTGTTGATGCACGAAAACAATTTCCCTGATAGCGAACCAGAACCGGTGAAGTCGGAAAAGGCAATCTTGACATTCTGAAGTTTCGCCGCATGGGCATATAAGCCCAATTGAAAGGCAAAGTTTTCCCCCAGGTCCGCCGAGCCGCTGAACGAGTCAGCGGGGCCGCGGATAATCCAGCGTTGTGGCAAGTCACGTTTCATCTTCACCGGGTTCATCCGGTCTTCCGGAAAGATCATGAAGGGTTGGTCCTTGCCAATTGTCTTTATCGCGCTTGTTTCACCCTCGGTAGCAATGACTTCCATGGGATAAAAACTGTTCAAGTCATCAATGCTCTGAATCTGATTCACGCTTGCCTTGATTGGCTTACTTGTGGAAACGCCTGCCTTCCATTCGGCGGAAGCTTTTTCTACGTATTCCGGATAGACTATGTCCGGATAATTTGAACGACCCTTGGTGAAGTACTTGAGGTAGTAAACATAATATTGGCCCGGACCTGCTTTCGGCTCAAAAAGTAATTCGCCGCTTTCGCGGTTGATGGAGCCACGAATGATGTTATTGATCAGATTTCCTGACTGGTCCGTGATCAGCATCGCTTTGTTCTCCGGATGGTAGTCGCGGCGACGCCAGGGGATCTTCACGGAAGCAACCTTGCCCGCCGCGGGTACATCAATCACCGCCCGGTGGTTCCCAAGGGAATCCGCAGACCAGCAGTCTTCACAAACGGTGTATCTCAATTCTTGCCCGTAGCACACAGGAAGAATTAGGAAAATAAACAGTATTAAAGTAATCAGGCGCATCATGGTTAAAAATATGAATTTTATTGCGCTAACTTAGTCTTATATGAAGTTTTCATTCCTATGATTCCATTAGTGGACAAGCTCCGGGACGAGACTCCAGGCTGCCGCACCAAAATTCATTTCAACAATGCAGGTGCCTCGCTGATGCCCGAGCCGGTGATCGCTGCGCAGAAAAGATACCTGGATAAGGAGGCAGTCACCGGTGGGTATGAAACAGCCGATGAATTGGCTGGAGAAATCGCCGACTTCTACGAGAGCATGGGTCGTCTGCTGGGATGCACGGCGCAAAACATTGCCTTCACCTCAAGCGCCACCAATAGTTTTGCACGTGCGCTTTCGTGCATTCCCTTTCAATCCGGTGACGTTATTCTCCTGGCCAACGAAGATTACATCTCCAATCAACTTGCCTTCCTTTCTCTTCAAAAACGTTTAGGTATCCGGCTTGTCAGGGCCGGGAGTCTGCCCGAAGGAGGTCTCGACATCGACAGCATGCGCGCGCTGATGGATCAGTACCACCCGAAGCTTGTTTCACTCACGCATGTTCCAACGAACAGCGGTTTGATACAACCCATTGAGGAAGTTGGAAAGCTGTGCAAGGAACGCGGCATACTTTACCTGGTGGATGGCTGCCAAAGTGTAGGTCAACTCCCACTCGACATGAAGACCATTCACTGTGATTTTCTAACCGGTACGTTTCGGAAATTTTTGCGCGGGCCGCGTGGCACCGGGTTTCTTTTTGTTTCTGATAACATACTGCAGCAGAACCTCTGGCCCTTGTTTGTCGACATGCGGGGTGCGGAGTGGACAGCGCCGGATGATTTCATTCCCCGAAAAGATGCGCGACGTTTTGAGGATTGGGAATTTCCCTATACACTGGTCGCTGGTTGCCGGACGGCAGCGGATTATGCAATACAGGTCGGACTGCCCGCAATCCAAGAAAGAAATGCCATGCTTTGCGGGATTGTTCGAAGCGGGCTATCTGATCTCGGCCTGAAAGTGCTTGACCGCGGGAAGAAACAGAGCAGCATCATCACCGTGGAAATACCGGGCCGTCAGCCAGACCATGTTTTGAACAGTCTGCGTGCGAGGAACATAAACACGTCGATCAGTTCGCGCAGCTCCGCCTTGATCGACTATGACGCAAAAGGGGTGACATGGGCGCTACGGATATCGCCGCATTACTACAACACAGAAAAAGAGGTTGAAATATTGATGCGTGCACTGCATGGGATTATTTAACTTACACTCGGCCTAACCCTCCATTATGGAAAGAAATGAATTTTTAAAATTACTCGGAACGGCAAGTCTGGCGGTTTGCGCCGGATGTGCCCTTGAATCGTGTTCCAGCTCTTCTGATCCCAGTGTGCCCGCTGCACCAACAAAAGTTGACTTTACGTTGGACTTGACAGCCATGGCAAATGCGGCACTCGGGATAGACGGTGGATCGATTTACAAGAGTGGGATAGTAATCGTCCGGCTGTCCGCTACCAATTACGTGGCCCTCAGTCAAAGCTGCACACACCAGGGAACTACAATCAACTTCGTCCCGCTGGCAGGTAATTTTCTCTGCCCGAATCATGGGAGCCGGTTTAGCACGACTGGCAGTGTAATCAACGGGCCGGCGGCTTCTTCGTTGAAGAAATACAATACGACGCTGACGGGGACTGACTTAAGGGTATTCTCATAAGGAGACAGGAGTCAGGGGCGGAAAAATCTGTGGCCTCCTACTCTTAACTTTAGCCATAATGAAGATTCGGATAGCCATTCTACTGGCGGTGCTTGCCTCGATCGCGGTTGCTGCCACCGGAGTTTTTCTTTACGGATGGTCAATCGAAGGTCTGCAGGCAACCACACGATTCTCCGGGCGCTTGTCCCTGGTTATCTTCTCGTTCATCTTCATCCTTCACCCGCAGCGCAAGGAGGTCTTGTATTCCATTCTCTCGCCCGCCTACTTTCTGATTTTTGCAATCGTGCATGGGATTCATCTGGCCGAACTCCTGAGCTACGTTGCACTTTCCGGCATACAGCTTGTGCCGATCCGGCTTGCCGGCGGATTCCTCGCTTATGCCCTGATCTTTCTTATGCCCTGGCTTCAGTATCGTGCCGACAACCATAAACTCAGCGAGGACCGGTTTGGGAAGATTTACTATGTCTATCTTTTTTACGTGTGGTTCGTCTTCTTCATGACCTACCTCTCCCGTGTGAACGGTACTTTCCCGAATGCCGGCGGTGGTTACGCCGAGCACGTTGCCCTGATGGCATTTGTCAATGTGCTATTGGGCGTTAAGGTGGTGAGGTTGGTGGCAAGGAAGAGTTGAGCGTCAGAACACCCAACACTGAATATCCAATAACGAAGTTTAGAACTCCCCACTTTGATGTTGGGTGTTCGTTATTCGATGTTGGTTATTTTGCCCTCTTGCAATGAGTAAAATCCATCTTTGGTCAGCGTATCACCAACGTAGTTCAGTCCTAGAACACCCAACACCCAACACTGAATATCCAATAACGAAGTTTGGAACTCCCCACTTTGATGTTGGGTGTTCGTTATTCGATGTTGGTTATTTTGCCCTCTTGCAATGAGTAAAATCCATCTTTGGTCAGCGTATCACCAACGTTCTTGTGCCGTGACATGGATGGAGATAATCAAAAATCCGATGACTAACTTTTTCATTTACTTATTTTTAATGTTCGCAACGCTTTCGTCATTAATTGTAATTCCTATCCTGAATTCAGGATTTTCTATTTTTTTTCAAATGATCAAGCACCGATGAACCTACCTCATCAAAATTAGTCTGAACGAGCCAATGCCCTCCCTTTACTTTTACAAAATTGTAGTCGCCTTTAACATAATCCTGGCACTTCTCAACACCATAACGTCCAATAGCCGGATCAGCTTCTCCCCATATAAATAGAGTAGGAACATGAACATCGCCCAGAATCCTTGTCGTGCCGGCACTTTCCAACATTCGATAATTAATCCTATAGTAGTTGAGTGCCGCCGTTACGGTTCCGTGTTGCCGAAAGACCGACAAGTAATCATCTACCTCATCTTTAGAACTGTTCTTCCAATACTTTTTAAGAAGTTTATGATCGTGCCTTTTTATACTAAACTCCGGCAACCAGGGAAATTGGAAATATTGGACGTAGGCACTCATACGTCTTTGTATGGGGTCGCTGGCTATTGCCTCACGAAAGGCTTGAGGATGCGGAACAGATAAGGCACTCCAACTAAGAATCAATTCTGGGTATTGATTAGATAAATACCAGCCAATTATAGCTCCCCAGTCATGACCGATCAGGTGAAACTTGTCTCTGCCCAGGGCTTTGGCGATTTGGATGATATCAGCGCCCAATTTATCCAGGGTATAATTCTCTTTACCCTTTGGTTTTGCGCCTCGACTGTACCCACGTTGATTGGGTGCAATACAGTAGAAGCCTTCCTTGATCAGATCCATCATTAAGGGTGTCCACATATGGCTGGTCTCCGGAAAACCATGCAATAGAATTACTGTTTCATTTGATTCATTGCCTGCGGTTCGCAGATCGAAAGTTAGATCACCAACAGTAACCTGTGATTTCAAAATCATTATACTTCTAGATTTTCAAGATTGAGGTGTTTTCCTTTCTTTGCTATTGTCCGAAAACTTTGTCGTCATACACTCCACTGTCCACGAGCCCACCTAGTTGTCATTCCCAATGACTCGTAAAATGAAATTGATCTAGTCAACTCCTTCACGCTTATTGTTACGTTTGATTCCTTTATCGTCATGGCCCCTGGTTTTAGTGTTTTTTTGATATTGTTCCCTGCATCATCAATCAACGTTCACGAAGCTGACGCTACTCTTTCGAGATGAATCCTGCCCAACTTTCTATCGAAAGAAAAACACCATGAAAGATAATGCCTCCGATGCGCATAAAATCGCCATGCTCGATTGTCAGAAAGAAATCCCAGTGAATGACATACACAATTAGAATTAACGCATGTGCACTGGCGCCAATGCGATTCCACTTTCTAACATGCTCTTGCCGTGACCCAATCAACAGTACAGCCCCAATAAGCGCGAACAGCGCATATGCCTGGAACAACCCAACATGCCCAAGTTTGTTCTCCTGAAGAAATTTGAAAACACCGACTCCTTGCATCATTCAAATCGTGGAAACGATTGCAAAACCACTACCTGCTATCAGGGCAACGATACCGTGCACTTTGAGGATTCTTTTTCTAATTGCTTCCATGATTTAGTTTTTTAGTAAAGTTGTTGGCGGTCGTTTCATCTCGGCTGAACGAGTTCTTAAGAAACGATCTTCACAACACTCATCCCACACACAATGCCTGCACACTCGTTTCCCTGATACTGATGATTGCACTTCAGCGCAATGATTGTCGTACGGGTTCCTTCAGGGAAGGAGAAGGTCGCGACATGCTCATTACGTTTATCCCTGGAAACGGGGTGGAGTTTAGCGTCGGAGAGAACGGTAGCGCGAAAGTCCGCGTCGAGGAACACGGCGATGATGATCTGTTCATACCGGTCGGGATCATGGCGGCCAGGTTTGACGACGCTTTTCGAGTTTACCTTCACCACCATTGATTTCTCTTTTCCTTCGGGTTGTATCACTTCCAGGTCATAGAACAATACACCGTTCAGCGGACGTCGCCTGTGAAAGTAGAACCGGAGGAACACTGCATGCAGATCGAGGTCATCGTATTGGAGTTGCTTGCGGAAAGCCGCGACGAGGCGCGACCACAGTTTGCCGTCCTTTATATTCTTGCAGTACGGTTTGAAGGCGTCGAAGATCACTTTGGCATGTCCGTTGGCGGACCGCATCAACGCACCGGCTTTCTTCATCGCATCCGTGACAACGATCGGTTTGTGCGTGCCCCGTTTAGCGCGGACGTGCCGGCCGTAGGCGCCGCTGTTGACAACCGTGTACTGCTGACCTATTTCTGCAGAAGAAATAAATGAGGTTATTTTTGGCATTTTGGCAACATTTAATAACTTGTCCCTTAAGCACAAATTAGCGAAATCGCATCGTTCTTCAGCGATTTCCATGACTTTCTCTCCCTACCTTATCAAGACCTTACCCTGACATTAAGCAGACCTTATCAGGACCTTATCCTGACCTGAGCCCGTGTTGGGTCGTTGTCGTAGGCTTGTTATTCGCATGTCAGATCCTTGTCTGCTGCTACAATGCCGAAGACATCCCGGTCGTAGCCAGAAGTATGCCTGTCAAACCCCATATTGGGCACGTTTGCCTTGCGCTGCCTGCCTATTTTACAACCACATGCATTCCAGTTTGCCAAAACAGCGGCATCAATGACCTGGCAGAAGGCAGGCGCAAGT
>JANNAZ010000358.1:0-5015 GCA_031384895.1 Cyclobacteriaceae bacterium
CGCACCCTACTTTGGAGTACCGCAGCTGAGGGAAGCTTCTTAATCTTCCGGAACAAAGCGATGTAATACAAATAAGCTACATAGACACCAAATCGTGCGCCGCGCGGAAGTTGCTTGATGCCGCGCAACCCTTGTTGAAAATCAGCCGCAATGTTTTCCTCAATAAGTTTTTTGCTGGCCTCATCAAAGCGTTCAATATCGAGGCCAGGGAAATAGCACCTTCCCAGGGTTGCATAGTCTGCGTGCAAGTCGCGCAGGAAGTTGATCTTTTGGAAAGCCGATCCCAGTTTCATGGCGTCTGGCTTAAGGCGACTGTACTCGGCTTCGTTATCCTTGCAAAATATTTTCAAGCACATTAAGCCAACTACCTCTGCGGATCCTAGTATGTATTTTTCATATCCCGTCTGGTCGTATTGCTTTTTCTCTACGTCCATTTCCATGCTGGCGAGAAATTGCTGAATAAGGCCCCTGTCGATCCCGAATTTATTGACTGTATCCTGGAAACTATGAAGGATCGGGTTGAGGCTGATCTTCTCATCGATTGCTCGCCAGGTGTCTTCGGTAAAGCGTTTAAGTAGTACTAGTTTATCGTGGCCATGGAAGGTGTCCACGATCTCGTCGGCAAAACGAACAAATCCGTAAATCGCATATATGGGGTTGCGAAACTCACGATCCAGGCACCAGATCCCCAAAGTGAACGAAGTGCTGTAGAATCGCGTTGTCGTGCGGCTCATCCGGTAACTTATTCTGTCATAAAGCGCCTGTTGGGCCATAGTACCTAATTCTGAAATGAAAAATACGAATTTGCAGACATGCTATTTTTTCTCTCTTTCCATGATCAGCCCGGCTACTACCTGCCCAGAAATTAGCGAAGGAGGGACGCCCGGACCCGGCACGGTGAGCTGACCTGTGTAAAACAGATTTTGGACCCTTTTGTTTATGATAGAAGGCTTTAAAATGGCAGTCTGCATCAGGGTATTGGCGAGCCCGTATGCGTTGCCCTTAAATGCATTGTAATCAGACTGAAAGTCGTTGTGTGCGTAGCTCCGTTTGTAGACCACGTGATCCAGGATAGACTGACCCGTAATCGTTTCCAGCCTGCGCATGACCAGTGTGTAGTACTTTTCTCTGGTTTCTTCCGTATCGATCAGCTCCGGGGCTACGGGTATTAGGAAAACAAGATTTTCGCCACCTTCCGGTGCAACGCCAGCATCTGTTTGCGAAGCGCATGATATATAAAATTGCGGGGCGGTCGGCCATTGCGGCTGCTCGTAAATCTCATGGGCGTGCTGAGTGAAATCTTCATCAAAAAACAGCGTGTGGTGCATCAGGCCGCTGATCCGCTTATTGATTCCGAGGTAGAACAGCAGACTGGACGGTGCCATGACTCGGCTATCCCAATATTTCTCCGAATAGCGTCGATAGGTTTTAGGAAGCAATTGTTGCTCCACATGATTGTAGTCCGCACCGGCAACCACATAGTCGAATGGAATCAGCTTCCCATCGACCATGACGCCGGTCGTCTTTCCATTTTCAATTGGGAGTTCTTGAACCGCGCTGTTGTACTTGAATTTTACCCCTTGTTCTTTGGCAAGTTTTTCCATCCCTGCCACGATTGCATACATGCCGTCTTTAGGATACCAGGTACCTAGTGCGATGTCAGCGTAGTTCATCAGGCTATAGAGTGCGGGTGTCTTCTGTGCGGTAGCGCCAAGGAAGAGCACAGGGAATTCCAGCAACTTCAGGATGCGCTCGTGTCGGAAGAATTTCTTCAGGTAGGTGGTGATGGATTGAAATAGGTGGAGTTTCAGAGCGCCGGCAATAACTTCGCGGTCTGCAAATTCCATGAGCGAAAGCCCCGGCTTATATACCAGAGAGTTCATCCCGACCTCATACTTGAATTTGCCTTCTGCCAGGAATTCCTTCAGGTGAAGACTACTGCCTGATTCCAATGACTCGAAAAGGGCATTGAGCTTTTCCATGTTCGCAGGAATATCCATGAAATCATTGGCGCCGAAGTAGATTCGGTAGGAGGGATCCAGCCGCTGGAGCGAATAGTAGTCAGATACTTTCTTTCCGAAGCGGGCGAAGTATCGGTCAAAAACATCCGGCATCCAGTACCAACTGGGTCCCATATCGAATGTATATCCTGAATCGGAGAATTGTCGGGCTCGACCACCCGGTGTAGCGTTCTTTTCGAACACCGTTACATCAAACCCTTCCTTGGCCAAGCAGGTAGCTGCTGAAAGACCAGCAAAACCAGAGCCAATAACCGCTACCGTTTTCATTTATTTTTGAAATCACGCTATCAACGCGACCACAGTTGCAAGTTACCGATAGCCTTCAAGTTTCTTTTGGATTTCTTTCCGTGCGTTGAAAATCCGGTTCTTCACCGTCCCGATCGGGATATCAAGATGCTTGGCGATCTCTTCGTATTTGTATCCTGTCGTGTGCATCTTGAAAGGAATCAGGAGGTCATCCTTGACGGAATTCATGTTTTTCCAAATCTCCTTAAACTCTACGCTTTCCTGAGGTCGGTTAAATGTATGCTCGTCTTCCACGTTGAGGTAGTACAATTCTTTAGTCGTATCGTGTGATGTTTTTTCACGCTGTGCCTTTCGGTAGTTGTTGATGTAGGTATTGCGCATGATCGTAAATAGCCATCCTTTCAGGTTAGTATCCTTCCGGAATTTGTCCCGGTAAGTCAACGCCCGCAGCAGGGTATCCTGTACGAGGTCTTGCGATTCCTCTTTGTTGTAGGTAAACCGGTGCGTAAAGGACTTCAATGTCGGTTGAAGCTTGGTGATTTCGACAGTGAGTTCGGCTTGTGTCATACCTTTATTGTTTAATGATTATGTCTTAAAATTAAACAGAAGTACGATTATACCAATCCCAGGGTCATTTTGTTTAACGGGGATTTTCTTGGCTAGCCTTTGGGAAAGGCGGAAAGCAAGGACTTGAGTTGGGTCGCGTCTTCGAATAGACGCAGATTTTGAGGTATTTTGAGCGCAATTTGGCGCAATACATGCCCAGTGGCCAGCACACTTACGGTTGGATTCTCGGTGCACAGTCTATTGAGGTAATCTTCAACAAAACTGGGGGCAGGAGACGTTGTGATTGCCGTTATCATGGCCAGGGGCTTTTGGTTTTGGCAGAACCAACGAACATCCTGGTAAGGCACCCGCTGGCCCATATAGAAGGCACGATACCCGGCCTTCTTAGTAATGTAATAGTAGAACAAGAGCCCGAGTTCGTGCAATTCCTCATCGGGAAGGAAAAGCAGGATGCTCGGGCTGCCTTTTCGCGCCAGGGGAAGATTGTCGATGGCAACCAGAATTTTCTGCCGCAGGAGGTTGGTAATAAAATGCTCTTGGACCGGGTTAATGTTGCCAGTGAGCCAAAGCACCCCGATCTTCTCGAGAAACGGGTAGGCAACTTCCAGAATAGTTTTTTCCAAACCAAATTGGCGAATAAGTTCAATGAGGATAGATTCGAAATTCTCCTCATCCAGATCGATCATGGCAACCACCAGTCGGTCGATATGCAGCTGAGAATCCGTTTGATTCTTGCTCAATTCAGTCATCTGTCCGAACAGTTCTTCCTGAGACAGCTTTGCGATTTTGGATATTTTTACCCCATGGTTGTTTAGCTGGGAAACGGTAATAATCTTCTTCAAGTCATCATCCGAATAAAATCTGATATTCGTGGACGTCCGTTGAGGAGATACAATCCGATAGCGCTTTTCCCAGATTCGGATTGTGTGGGCCTTTATCCCGGACAGTTCTTCCAGCTCTTTGATGGAATATTGTGACATGAGGTTTATGAAGGGTTTGAGGTAGTAACTATTGACTGTAGGTTTTGTTCAACTTTCTGTGATAAAAATAGAGCAAAAGTGCTTTCTGGGTATTCAATGGTTCAACAGCCAGGAATGGACACCATTTCCTTTCCAACTGGAGGCATGGAATTCTTACCTCCAGGGCCAAAGCGGACTGGTGAATGCGCCTACAGGCAGTGGCAAAACCTATTCCTTGGCCGTCCCAATTTTGTTGGAAGGCCTTGACCAAAAGCATAAGAAGGTACAGGCGCTGTGGATTACGCCAATCCGGGCCTTGTCGAAAGAGATTCATGGATCGGTCACTTCAGCAGCCGAGGGACTTGGCTCCACATGGAAAATCGGCGTACGTACGGGTGACACGCGTACCGCCGAAAAATTAAAGCAAAAAGAGAGGCCTCCGCAGTTTCTCATTACTACTCCGGAGAGCCTCCATCAACTGCTTTCGCAAAAGGGGTATGTCGACTATTTCTCCGAATTGAAAACAATTGTTGTTGACGAATGGCACGAGCTTATGGGATCAAAGCGAGGCGTACAGATGGAGCTTGCCCTGTCGCGACTCAAAGCCATCTGCCCGGGCCTGAAAATCTGGGGAATTTCGGCCACCATCGGTAACATGGAGCAATCGTTGGAGGTATTGCTTGGAGCCGACGAAAAAAAGAAGCGCCACAAGATAATTCGCGCCGACATCGAGAAGCGCATTGAGATCATTTCAATCTATCCCGATGAATTGGACACCCTCCCATGGGCTGGCCATCTGGGCATTCATTTGCTGGAGAAGGCCATTGAAATTGTAAGGAACAGCAGGAGTACGTTAATCTTTACCAACACACGCTCCTTCGCCGAGATCTGGTATCAACGCATGCTGGACAAAGCACCGGAGTTGTCGGGTCAGATCGCGATGCATCATGGATCCATCAGTCAGGAGATTCGGCATTGGGTCGAGGAACAATTACATGAAGGAGGACTTAAAGCGGTGATCTGCACTTCTAGTCTTGACCTAGGTGTTGATTTCCGTCCGGTTGAGGCCATTATCCAGGTAGGCAGTCCGAAAGGCGTAGCTCGTTTTCTTCAGCGAGCAGGTCGGAGCGGCCACCAGCCTGGGGCCACTAGTCGGATTTATTTCCTTCCCACGCATTCCCTTGAATTGATTGAGGCCGCGGCCATTCGCGAAGCAGTGCAC
>JANNAZ010000365.1:0-16488 GCA_031384895.1 Cyclobacteriaceae bacterium
GCCAATGGAGGTAGCCGAACTAGCTTCAATGGCGATGGAACTCCTGTCGATGGACCATTGGGATATTTTCTTCACCAATACGCAGGACCTGGCTCGCGCACGGCAGGAGCAGATGGAGGATATCATTGAGACACTTCCCTGGGTAGCGACGATAGACAAGTTTCAGCATTGGGTCTATGAAAATCCGCAGCATACCCTGGAGCAGCGAAAGCGCCGATGGAATATTGTCTACCAGGAATTTGCCGATACGGTGACGGATTGGTCGGACCTGGAAGATGCCCGGAATTCCCTTTGGCAAAAGCAGTTGCACTTGTATGAAGTTCCGTTCTACTATATTGAATACGGCATGGCGCAGTTAGGGGCTATCGCCGTGTGGCGAAATTTTCGGAAGAACAGAGTTGATGGACTTGCGGGCTACCAGCGTGCGCTGAAGTTGGGCAACCTGAAAACTATCCCTGAGATCTATCGTGCCGCAGGAATCAAATTCGACTTTAGCAAAGCCTACATCCGTGAGTTGATGAATTTTGTTCGCGAGGAAATGGAGAAGAATTAATAGTGAAAAGTGAATAGTGAAAAGTGAAATTAGCGACGCTTAACTTTTCACTTTTAGTTTTTCACTTTTAGTTTTTCACTTTTAGTTTCTCACTTTTAGTTTCTCACTTTTAGTTTCTCACTTTTAGTTTCTCACTTTTAGTTTCTCACTTTTAGTTTCTCACTTTTAGTTTCTCAGCATGTGTGGTCATAAATCGCCACCCACCTTCCATCGATCTTTTCAAAGATGAGGGTGAATTTTCCATCCAGGTTATTGCTCACTCGCGTTAGAAAAAACTTGCCCATCACCAGGAAGTGAGTCTCATCTATCGGTTTGAGTGAGAGTAGCTCGAAGCGGAGGGTACCCATCGCGGCCCTGTCAGGATAGCCTTTCTTGTAGCCATCCAGCGTTTCCTGCCATCCCTTGTTGATCCCCCGAGCGCTCATAAATTGCAAGGAATCGGATTTCCAGTATCCCTCCATAAACTTCTCGATGTCACCGTTGTTCCAGGCGATTTGCTGCGCCTCAATCAATGCACGGATGGCTGCTTCCTCTACTTTGGGATCAAAGGCCGGTATTTGGCGCTGACATGAACTGAGGATAAGTAAAGAAGTGAATAGCATGATCTTCATACAGTAGTGCTTTACGGGATGATGAAGGTACAAAGTTTGAGTCTTGAACGAAAACCGAAAGATTTATTGACGGACTCAGGATTAATAGACTGAAGCCTAGAGGAGTCAAAAAAATTGCCACGGCCTTAAGGCCGTGGCAATTGAAACAGCTCCAGATGGACTTTAGTCCAAAGTGTGATCAGCCTCCAACCCGAATATCCTTCATTCTCCCGTTGATGTTTATCAATGTCACTACATTGTCGCAAGTTCCATCACCATAGTCCACAGTGAGCTGGCGGTTGCCGTGCTTGATCAATTTCTTGCCTTTCACCGGGATGAATACTCCTTCTGAAGCGCACTTACGATCGTAGACCAGGGGCTCCAGGATTTCGATGGAGTAGCCACGTCCGTTGCGATTGGTGCCAGTAGCCGTGCCGTAGATAATCAAACGCATGAGGATGTTGTTGCTATTGCGTTCGTGTTCGCGGATATGGTGCAACCTGCGGGTGGCCACGCGACCGTCAGACCAGGTGGCAGTACCATCTTCAACATCCACTTTAAATTTCAGCCGGGTCGTATCCGTAGTAATGTTTAGCACAGAGCGAGTTCCAGCAAGTTGAACATCGTTTACAAAGTAGTTCTCGAAAGTCATGATGGATGAAGAGCCTGCTTGTTTCCAGGCACCGGTGTAGGTGACTACAATCACACCCTTGCGTGTCCGGCCACGTTTGTCCTTACAGCCAGATCCAAAGTCGATTCGGATAACTCCGGCCGTCTTATCTCCCGTACGGGTAACAACAGCGCATTCGAAGCGCACATCGGATTCGGCAATTTTTCCGCCTTCCGATGTTTCAGAGATCACGGCAGTCATGCCAATATCTTCTGCATCGTCGTTTGAAGAGTCGTCGATCGATTCGCTTGTGGCGTCGTCTGAGTCCTCAGCTGAAAATTCAGATGCTGTTTCGTTGTTTGCGCACCCTGACACCAGCAGCATTACCAGGAAGAATACGGAGAGTAATCCGTTTCTGCGTGAATGTTCGTTCGTTTTCATAGTTGTTTGTTTTTCCCTTTAGAGCCGGAAGTGCTGGGGAGGTTTAACAGCCTTGAAAAAATTTGTGAAGATTTTCAGGACGGTAACGGAAGGAGATTTTCTTTGACACCGGCCGATGCAGAAGGTTTAACGGGTAGATAAAATATTGATCAAACCTTGCTATTTTGCGTCGATTAAGCACATTGAATGAATAAGATTGATTTCAAGAAGGATGTCGCTCCTCATGCCGTGGCCGTTCTTTTTTTTCTCGTAGTTACATGCATCTTTTTTAGTCCGGCCTTCTTTGAAAACAGGGCGTTAAGCCAGGGAGACATTCAGCAGCACATTGGCTCTACGAAGGATCTTCAAGACTATCGCGATGCGACCGGCAAAGAGGGGCTTTGGGCAGGGTCGATTTTTAGCGGAATGCCAGCGTATCTGGTCAGCGTTGACTGGAGTGATGATGTGGTTGTCACGATGAAGAAGGTGCTGTCGCTCTTTCTCGCACACCCGTATTGCAATGTGTTCCTGGCGTTCATCGGGTATTATATACTATTGATTGCTTTTCGGATCAGGCCTTGGTTCGCCATGGCCGGTGCCTTGGCTTTCGGACTATCCTCTCACATCATCATTGGATTGGTGGCGGGTCACAACTCCCGGATTGGCGCCATCGCTTTCATGCCGATGGTAATTGCCGGGATACATCTGGCATTCACCAGGAGCAGGATGCTCGGGTTTGCCGTAACAGCTGGCGCGATGGCAATGCATCTGCGGGAAAATCACCTGCAGATCACCTATTACATGCTGCTTATCGTGATTATATATGGTGTCGTTCAGTTGGTCCAGGCATTAAGGTCCAGAGAAATCCCTTCCTTTCTCAAAACCATCGGCGTGCTCACTTGTTCTGTCCTTCTCGCGGCAGCCACTTTCTTCGGACAGTTTTGGGCGATCACCGAGTTTACCAAGTATTCATACCGCGGAAATTCCGAACTCGTCAATACGGTCACGAACCAAAACAAAAAGGGGCTGGATAGAGGATACGCGTTTCGTTATAGCAATGGGCTTGAGGAACCAATGACCTTGGTTCTCCCGAACTATTTTGGAGGCAGCAGCTCGCACTATTTATACCTGGACAACAAGAGCAAAACCTATCAGGCCGTGGTGCAATCGGGAAATGAAAAGATGATTGAGCAATTGGCGCCGGCCACTTCTCCCTACTGGGGGCCTCAGCAGTTGTCAGCGCCTTACTATGCGGGTGCAACGCTCATATTACTTTTTGTTCTTGGCATTGCCTGGGCAGACCGGAATCTGGCAACCTGGTTGGTGTCGGTGAGTATTCTTTCACTATTTCTCAGTTGGGGCGAGAACTTCAGTACATTCAATTATTTTCTCTTTGATAACCTTCCGGGTTACAACAAGTTCAGATCAGTAACTTTTTCTATCATCATGATCTTGTTCGCTATTCCGCTACTGGGAATGCTCGGATTGGAGAAGATTTCACAAACCGAATGGACTAAAGAAAAGATGAAACGCTTTCTCTGGCCTTCCTTGGTGACGGTCGGTATTTTCGGTTTGCTTGCGCTCTCCGGTGGATTTGGCACGTTCCTCAAGCCCGAAGAGGCGCAATATCCGGCATGGTTTAAGGATGCGCTGCGTCAGGATCGGATAGCATTGTTCAAAGGCGATGCTTGGCGGTCCTTTTGGTTCATCACCTTCCTCTTCGGTGCACTTTTTATCTATATAAAGAAGTGGATTCGTAACTGGATGTTCGTGGGTGCGCTCCTGCTCCTGGTGGGGATCGACATTGCCGGAGTTACGAAGAGATACATCACCAAGGATAACTATCAGCGGAAGCGAGATAACTATTCGTTCACCATGCAAGCGTCGGAGAAGGAGGTTAGAAAGGACACTACATCATTCCGTGTCTATGCCGAGTATGATGGGGCGCCATCTTACTACTTTCGTTCGACCGGCGGTTATAGTGGGGCAAGGCTGGGGCGATATCAGGAAGTGATGGACTCGTGCCTACGTCCGGAGTTTCAGCGCATGGCAGACCAGTATCGGAGTACGGGAAAGCTCTTTATGCCTGAGCGGCATGTTATGAGCATGCTCAATGTGAAATATTTTGTTGCCGGGCCAGGGAAGGAAGAGTATTTCAAGAACGACTACGCGAATGGGCCTGCATGGTTTGTTGATAGCGTTGAAGTGGTCAGTACGGCCAATGAAGAATTTCAACGGATACAACAGGTTGATACCCGCAAGGTAGCGATAGTTGATATTTCAAAATTTCAGTTAGGGAATAAACAAATAGTGCCCGATAGCTTGGCTGCAATTTCATTGGTCCACTATGAGTTGCCGTACCTCAAGTACGAAGCAAACAGTGCAAGCGGTGGTTTGGCAGTATTCTCAGAAGTTCATTATCCGGAAGGATGGCATGCGTTTATGGATGGAAAAGAGGTGCCCATCCTTCGAGCAGATTATGTGCTGCGTGCATTGGAAGTGCCGGCTGGACGGCATGTGATTGAATTCAAATTTGAACCCAAGCCGTATGTGATTGGCAACAAGGTGACGATGGCCTCATCGTGGATTCTTCTTGTTGTGATAGTTGGCTGTTTGGTCTATACGTACCGGGCAGCCCGTCCCCAGCACCCAGTCCCCAGTACCTAGCACCCAGTACCCAGTTATTCATCCTTCAGCACATCCACCGGATTTGTGAGTGCGGCTTTCACCGAGTGGTAGCTTGCTATCAGGACCGCTGTCAGCATAGTGCCCAAACCCGCAAAGGCAAGTACCCAGGGCGAGGGGGTGATTCGAAAAGCAAAACCTTCAAGCCATTGGTTCATCATCCACCAAGAGAATGGAGCGCCAATAAAGAAAGCCACCAGTATCAGTTTCAGGTAACTTTGTGAGATGAGCGTAAGGATGTTCCATGCTGACGCTCCGGAAACTTTGCGAATGCCAATTTCTTTCGTTCGCTGTTCCAATGTGTAGACCACCATGCCCAGCAACCCTAGCCCCGCGATTAGAATCGCCAGGCTGGCCATGACCGTCAAGGCCTTTCCGAACTGCTCTTCTGTCCTGAAGGTTTCAGCAAAGGATTGGTCTACAAAAGAATATTCGAATGGGGTATCGCCGGCATGCGCTTTCCACAATTTTTCCAGTTCTGAAAAGGTAGCTTTCCACGATTCGCTACTCTGCCCGCCAATCCGCAAGGCAATGTACCTCTTGCCGCCTTCACCCACGACTGATGAACTCTTTATGTGGAAGATGCCCATGGGTTCGATATTGGATTGAAGGGACCAGTAGTTAAAGTCAGCGACGACTCCCACCACTTCAAACTCGACGGCACCTCCTCCAGGCGATTTTATTTTTTTGCCAATCACAGACTCATCCAGATTCCAACCTATCCGGCGGATAGCTGCTTCATTAAGAATCACACGACTCGAGTCTCCGGGGTTATCGACCGAAAAATTTCTCCCGTATTTCAATTTGATGTCGAGGGTCGGAAGGAAGCGTTCATCACTGGTGAGGTAGTTAAGGGAAAATGTTTCTTTGTTCAGGCCATCCGCAGTGAATTTATCTCCTCCCCATACAGAAGGAGGCAATGAGGTGCATAAGGTGGTATTTATTACCCCGGGTAAATTCAATGTTGCATCGGCAAGACTTGCGTCCTGCTTCACACTCTCTACATGTTTCAGCACCAGCAGGTTTTCTTTGTTAAATCCCAAGTCTTTTTCAGATACAAAGTTGAGTTGCTGAAAGACCAACACAGTACATATGATCAACACAATGGAGGCACTGAACTGAAATATGACCAACGCATTGCGGAAGGTTTTTCCTTCGTTGCCGGCCTTCAATTTTCCCTTGAGGGCTTCCACCGGATGAAAGGCGCTGAGAAAGATGGCAGGATAGCTGCCGGAGATGATAGCCATCAGGAATACCAGCAGAACCATTGAAACAAGAAGTGTTGGCTCATGGAGGATATTGAGGTCAAGCTGTTTTCCGGAAAGTAGATTGAATCCGGGAAGCAGCATCTGTGTAAGCGCAAGCGCCCCCACAAAGGCCAAAGCGCAAAAGGTGACGGATTCAAGAAAGAAGGTGACGCTGAGTTCCCATCGCCCTACACCCAATATTTTCCGGATACTGGCCTCCTTGATTCGTCTCATGAACTGGGCCGTAGACAAATTCATAAAATTTATACACGACAACAGGATGATGAATATTCCCGCGCCGATGAGCGAATAAATAATGGTGATATTTCCCGAGGTGTTGATCCGATTATACACCATTTCACTTGGTAAATGGATGCTGGTAAGTGGCTGAAGAAAAAGTTCCCACTTTTTGCCCGAATTGACGTACTCCGTATACGAGGTATTCATGGTACGTTGCAAGGTTACTTCCGCATGCTTGGGAGGAATTCTAGCCAACGTGGCTCGCGTGTCGGCCATATTGGAGTTTTCAGCCAGGAGCACATAGGTTTCAAGTTGCGTCCATACCCAACTCCAGTAGAGTCTTTCAATGACTGGGAAACTTTTCATAGAGAGCAATACATCAAATTCGATGTATGAGTTGCTCGGCGTATCTTTCACAACACCGGTAACGACGTACGTCACCTTCTCTTCTCCCGTTCCAAGCTGTACTAGTTTTCCGACAGCTTCGTCGTCGCCGAAGTATTTCCGGGCTGTGGATTCGGTCATTACAATGGTGTTGGCCTCCCGTGTAGCGGTTTCGGGATGGCCCTTAACCATAGGAAAATTGAACATCTTGAAGAAATTTGAATCTACAACGAGCACGCGCTCTTCTTCAAATGAGATGAACTCCTCTTTGGCATTCGTATAGGTAATGATGAAGTTGCCGCGGTTATGGATGCTGGTCATCAATTCAATTTCTGGCAGCTCTTCCTTCAAGGCCACCGCAACGCCAGGGCCGGTGGAGGCAAACTGATGATTGTCGTCTTCTCCCCATATAAAGGTTTGGTTGACCCGGTAGATTCGGTCTGCATGCTCATGAAACCGGTCATAGCTAAATTCATTACCCACATACAAGTAAATCAACAAGGTGCTAACCATGCTTACCATGAGGCCAAGCAGATTGATAAATGAAAATAGCTTCTGGCGCTTGAAATTGCGGATAAAAAGTAAAATGAAATTCTTGGGCATACGCTAGCTTGACAAACGACGTACCAAAGGGGATTGGCCTCAAATTCTGCTTCAACCTACGCAGGGAGCTGGCTGGATGTTCAAAATCGAATATTGGTGTTCGGTTTTGGTCGGTCGGCGAAACTTCTTAACCTTGTTGGATGACGGATTTAGGCACTCGGCTGACTCAGGAATTTGGAACTCGATTTCATCGAGCGCCTGTGCTGGTTGTAGCCCCGGGGAGGATCAACCTGATCGGCGAGCATGTGGATTACAACGAAGGGTTTGTTCTTCCGGCCGCCATTGACAAACAATTGGTATTCGCCATCGCCCCAAACGAAAGCGACCGTTGCTCAATATATTCTGTTGATTTTAAAGAGACCGCCTCCTTTTCATTCAATGAACTTAAGCCAGGCAATCAGTGGGTCAACTACCTGATGGGTGTCGCTGAAGGATTTCGCCAGCACGGGATTCATTTAGGCGGCGTTGATTGTGTCTTTGGTGGAACTATTCCCGCTGGAGCCGGACTTTCTTCTTCCGCAGCCCTGTGTTGTGGTTTTGCGTTTGCCCTTGACCACATCCACAAGGCAAACTTGAGTCGGTTGGATCTGGCGCGGATTGCGCAGTTCTCGGAGCATGAATTTGCCGGCGTCAAATGCGGACTGATGGATCAGTATGCGGTGCTCTTTGGAGAGTTGGATTCTGTATTGTTGCTCGACTGCCGGTCGATGACACATGAAGCAATTCAATTTCCGACCTCGGCTTGCTCAATTATGTTGGTGGATACGCACGTTAAACATTCACTGGCATCGACGGCTTACAACGACCGCAGAGCGTCATGCGAAGCGGGGATAGCAATCCTCAGCGGGCTTTTTCCAGGCGTTCAATCGTTGCGTGATATTTCCACTGCTCAATTGGAAGCGTGTCAGGAGCTCTTGCCGACGGATGTTTTTAGCCGGTGCCATTTCATTACGGAGGAAATTGTGCGCACCCAACAAGCGGCACGGGCGCTCAAAGGTGACGACCTTCCCGCTTTCGGCCAGATGATGTTTGCATCTCACGTTGGGCTTCGTGACAGTTATGAAGTAAGTTGCGCGGAACTGGATCTTCTGGTCTCCGTGGCAGAGAAGAACCCGGAGTGCGTGATCGGGGCGCGGCTGATGGGCGGCGGATTTGGCGGATGCACAATCAATTTGATTCGCCCCGGCATGGAAGGTGCATTTAAGGAATTGATATCAACCGAATATTTCACTTCCTTTAGGGTGGCCCCGGAATTTTATCCGGTGTCTCTTTCACTAGGAACCCATTTGATAAACTAATAACGACCGTATGCAAGTATTGGATTATGTAGTCTTCCTTACCTATTTCACCATAGTTTCCTGTTACGGTTACTGGATCTACCACCAAAAGAAAAAGGTGGAGCTGGACTCCAAAGATTTCTTTCTGGCCGAGGGATCACTGACCTGGTGGGCTATTGGGGCATCACTAATTGCCTCAAACATTTCCGCAGAACAGTTTATTGGAATGAGCGGGGAAGGTTTTTTTGTAGGTATCGCTATTTCAGTATATGAATGGATAGCGGCGGTTTCGCTCATCATCATCGCCGTGTTCTTCATGCCCGTGTATCTGAAAAACAAGATCTACACCATGCCGCAGTTTCTTACCAGGAGGTACAATGAAACAACTGCATTGATCATGGCGGTGTTTTGGTTGTTCCTGTACGTGTTTGTGAACCTGACCTCCATCTTATATCTGGGTTCGGTGGCCATCAACGGTTTGATTGGCGGAGATTCCTTGCACCTGATCCTTCTCGCTCTGGCCTTCTTTGCGCTTATCATTACCCTCGGTGGGATGAAAGTTATTGGATATACCGATGTGATACAGGTGGCCGTGCTCGTGGTTGGTGGGTTGGCGACGACATACTTTGCCCTCACTATCGTCGCGGAGAATTTTGGAGTACATGGCGCCCTGGCCGGCTTTCAGACACTGATGGAAAAAGCGCCGGACCACTTTCACATGATTTTTGATAAACCCACCGCCGCCAGTTCACAAGAGGAGATTAGTAAATACCTCATCCTGCCGGGCATCCTGATGTACGTCGCTGGACAGTGGATTGTGAACCTCAACTACTGGGGATGCAATCAATATATTACGCAACGTGCGCTGGGCGCAAACCTCGACACAGCGCGAACCGGTATTCTGTTTGCCGCCATGTTGAAGTTGCTCATGCCGGTCATCGTTATGCTTCCTGGTATTGCCGCATTCGTTCTGGCGCGCCATGGTTATTTGCCCGAGCTCACCACCAAAGACGGCGCCTACTCGGCTATCCTTGGTTTTCTTCCTTCCGGGCTCAAGGGGCTTTCTGTTGCAGCACTCACGGCGGCCATTGTCGCTTCGCTGGCGGGGAAAGCCAACAGCATCTCCACCATTTTCACACTGGATCTCTATCGCAAGTACTTCAACACGGGTGCCACCGAGGTGAAACTGGTTTGGGTAGGCCGCATCACAGTTGTTGTGGCCATGATGATTGCTGTCTTCTTCACATGGACCGACCTGCTGGGAATTGGTGGTGAAGGAGGATTTACCTTTATCCAGAAATACACCGGTTTCATCAGTCCGGGCGTGTTTGCCATGTTCATTCTTGGCATGTTCTGGCCACGAACAACGGGCGCAGCTGCCATAGCCGGCGTATTCACCGGATTTATTCTTTCCGTGATATTTAATAACTATGCTCCTGGCTGGTTTGGTAACGAGACACTGCTCTACACCGCGTATCCAAACGGGGAAGGTGGATATGAAATCCCCTTTCTGATGTGCATGGCGCTTTCCTTCTTCTTCACGGTAGCCGTCATGGTGGGAATGAGCCTCGCCGGACCAAAGGTGAATCCAAAAGCTTTTGAATTGGATAAGGAAATGTTTAAAATCAATGCCTCATCAAAAATTTTGATTATTGCTATCCTCATGATTTTGGTGGCCCTGTATGTGAAGTTTTGGTAAGGAGCACTTAATCTCTAACCGGAAACCGCTATGAAAAAAGAAACAACAGTAAACCCGCGGAGAAGTTTTCTTAAAACACTCATGGCCGGCACGGCAGCCTCGTTGGCAATTCCGGCATTTTCTGTTGCGAAGGATATGGACCTTGAGCCACCCTTGACAGCGCCAGCCGACCCGGACGATGAGCGCTATTGGGAGATGGTGAAGCGGCAGTTTGCAGTGCCGGATAACCTCGTCATGATGAATGCAGCTAACCTCTGCCCGGCGCCCTATGGCATTACCCAGTCGGTTAAAGCCACGCTCGATGACCTGGGGAGGGATGTTTCCTTTCAGTTTCGCGACAAGTTTGATCTGATCCGACCGAAAGCATTGGAGAAATTGGCTTCTTATTTGGGCGTGAGCGCGGACGAAGTGGGAATTACCCGCAATACATCCGAGAGCAACAACATCATTGTGAATGGATTTGATTTCAAAGCCGGGGATGAGATTCTGCTTTGGGATCAGAATCATCCGAGCAATAACGTGGCCTGGGAGCAGCGCGCCAAGCGTCTGGGTTTTACAGTAAAGAAAATCAGTTTGCCCGCCTCGCCTCAATCCATCGGTGACTTGATCCAGCCCTTTGAAAAGGCGATCACACCGAAGACCCGGATATTGTCTTTTTCACACATCAGCAACGTGAGTGGCATCGCACTTCCTGCCAAGGAGCTTTGTGCGCTGGCCAGAAGCAAGAAGATACTGAGTATGATTGATGGAGCGCAGTCGTTTGGATTTATCGACATCAACCTCCGCGACCTGGGCTGTGACTTTTACAGTGGTAGCACGCACAAGTGGCTGATGGGTCCGTTGGAGAATGGTGTTTTGTATGTCAGGAAAGAAAGCATGGAGCGCTTGTGGCCGTTGATTATCAGCGCGGGCTGGAACGAAAAGATTACTTCGCTTGATGAACGCTATTGCATCCTGGGTCAGCGCAATGAGTCGACACCGGCGTCAATTCCTGACACCGTTGATTTCCATGCTGTTCTTGGCAAGGGCCAGGTTGAGCAGCGCGTGCGTGCCTTGAACAGCTATCTAAAGGATCAGATCCGTGCAAAACTTCCCCAGGCCGTATTTGTAACACCACTGCAGCGGGAGTTGAGCGGAGGGATCACGGTCTTTAATATTCCGGGCAAGGAAGCACAAGGGATCTATCAGAACATATACAAAGCGCATGGCGTATCTGGTGCCGCCACAATGGGAGTGAGGCTTTCACCGAATATCTACAACACAAAGGCTGATATTGATCGTGCGGTTCAGGCTGTCGTGGAGTCAGTTCGGTGATGATCAATTTGGGGTTTTGAGAATTTGGGAATGAGAAAGGTAATACTTGGACTTGCTGTTAGCCTGGACGGCTACATCGAAGGGCCTAATGGAGAATATGATTGGTGCTTCATGGACCAGGACTATGGCATGTCGGACTTCCTGAAAGAAATCGATGCACTTCTGATGGGTAGGAAATCCTACAATTTAGTGAAGACATTGAAAGGTCCGAATCCATGGGAAGGCATGATCACCTATGTCGTCTCCAATACCCTTAAACTGGATGCTGTCAAGAACACTCAGGTAATATCCGGCGACCTGGAAACAGAAATCCGGAAGCTCAAGAATTCACCGGGCAAGAATATCTGGTTGTTTGGCGGCGCACAGCTCACAGCCGCGTTCATTAATCTCAGGCTGGTAGATGAACTCTGGCTTTCTGTGCATCCGATCTTGCTCGGCGCTGGCAAACCGTTGTTTCAACAAATCCGCGAACGGAAGACGCTCACTCTTTTGGATGTTAAGCAATATAGTACGGGTTTGGTATCACTGAAGTATCAGCTGGTTTGAGAATGGATGACTTTACTGGCTCCTGACTCCTGACTCCTGACTCCTGACTCCTGATTCTTCCCTACCAACACCAAATCATCACATCACCAAATCACCAAATCTCTACATCACCACGCCACCACGCCCCCCTCATGTCCCTTGAACAAACCGTCGCTCAAGTAGAAGAACTGTTCCTGAAACTGGATGCCGAAATCTCCCGGTTCCAGTCTGCGACATCGCTGCACTGCAAGTGGGGCTGTGGCAAGTGCTGCTTCAAGCCGGATATTGAGGCAACCATCCTGGAGTTTCTGCCTTTTGCGTTGCATGCGTATAAGGAGGGGAGGGCGGAGGATTGGCATACGCGCCTTGGATCCTCAGATTCATCCATCTGCCTGATCTTGAACCCAACATCTGCCGAGGCAGGCCTCTGCTCTGACTACAAACACCGCGGGCTGATCTGTAGGTTGTTCGGATATTCTGCACGCACCAACAAGTATGGAAAGAAGGAATTGGTGACTTGTTCCATTATCAAAACAGAGCAAGCAGAGGCTTTTCAGAAATCGGAAGAGCAGATTGAGGGAGGATTGCCTGTGCCGGTAATGAATCAGTATTATATGCAGTTGGCGGGGATCGATAGCGAGTTGTCGCGGGAGTATTTTCCGATAAATGTTGCTCTCCGAAAAGCCCTGGAGACGGTGATGCATTTTTATGCCTACCGGGACAGCACGGATACCGTATAGCGGTAATCCGCCACTTAGTTATTTCGTGGATTTGGGTACGGAGACAAAAGGTGTGATGAACTTGATTACTTCCTTCCCGATTTTGGGCAGCACAACATGCGGTGCCTGCTTTGATCGTGGCGTTGCTGTTCCTGACCGCTCTACAGAAGGCACGGTCCAGTAGATCGTGGTTAGGGTAACCAAAATGGCCACCGCCACTCCCAGGATTACAAGCCACAACCGGTCTCCGTACTTATTCATATTCGCTATTCCTTTTACAAAGCAGGTGCCAACCCAAAAACAGCTCAAAATCGCTTGAAATTAGAGGTCAGGTGTTCAATCGTGAACAGCACCCCTGCCTTTTCGTACAGTAATACTGGCTGAAGCATTAAAGGTTACCATGAAAGTCCAGGCAATATTCATGTTCAGGGACCTAATTTCTGCCTACATTTGTTGCACTTAACGGGGTTCTTTTATCACACCGGCATGAAGAAATTTGGAGTACTCATTTTCCTGGTATCGCTCTCTTTAACGGGATGGGCGCAGGAAACCAGTGCGAGTCCTGTAAAGTGGATGTCGTTTGAGGAGGCCATTGCGCGTTCCAAGACTGAGAAACGCAAGATCTTCATCGATGTCTATACGGATTGGTGTGGCTGGTGCAAGGTAATGGATAAGAGCACCTTCAGCGAGGCTTCTGTAGCCAAGATTCTGAATGAAAAATTCTACCCGGTCAAGTTTGACGCAGAACAGACCAACGATATAGTGTTTGATGGAAGAACATTTAAGTTTATTCCTTCCGGCAACAAAGGCGTGCATGAACTTGCTGCTGCCTTGCTCAATAATCAGCTTTCATACCCTACGGTAGTTTTTCTGGATGAGGATTTTAAGATGATCCAGCCGTTGCCCGGGTATCAGAAGGCCCCTGAGTTTCATCGGATTATCTCCTTTATCGGCGAAGATTATTTTAAGAAAATGAAGTGGTCTGAGTTCCAGAGCGTCTATAAATCCCCCTATCCAGAAACAGCTGGAAACGGATCAGGTCATTGAACCAGAGCAACATAAAAAAACCCTCGAATGAGGGTTTTGTATTTTATGACTTCTTCGGCTCTTAGTGATTTTCTCCTGACTGCTCCTGCTCCTTTTCCACTTTCTTCATATCCACATAGGCGAGCGCATTTACGAAGCCGATCAGCAAGGCTACGATAAGAATAAACAGGTTGGCTCCGTCTCCGACTACTTGGTCAATCATAGGTTTTCTGTTAAGCAATTCAAATGTAGTGCATCCGGTTCAAACGTGCCAAACAAACGTCTTAAATGTTGGTCAGATGCCCAGTTCGGCCTTATTCGCCTTGAGAACCTCCAGGATGAATGAGATGTGTTCGGTCAGGTCAACGCCGAAGAGTTCAGCCCCTTTGTAGACCTCCTCCCGATCGACTTTGGCGGCAAAGCCCTTGTCCTTCAGTTTCTTAATGACGGATTTTGCCTCCAATGTCGCAATTCCTTCCGGGCGTACTTGAGCGCAGGCGACAATAAAACCGGTAATTTCGTCACAAGCCAGCAAGCCCTTGTCCAGGGTGCTGTCATAGGAAACGCCCCATTTGGTATAATGTGCGGAAATGGCATGGGCGATCTTTTCATCGCCGGTTTCGTGGAGCTTCTTGACAATGATGTTCGGGTGCTCCTCCGGGAAAGCCTCATAATCCGCATCGTGCAACAGACCGGCGATGGCCCAGGATTCCGGGTCTTCTGTTAGCTTCTTTGCATAGGCTTCCATGACCAGCTCCACCGTCCGCATGTGGCGGAGGAGACTTACACTTTGCGTCATTGACTGCAACAGCTGCCGGGCATCTGTTCGTGAAATCATGAGTTTTGTGTCCGCTTGCGTTTGATGTAGATAAGATTGAAAGCTCCGATGCCTGTAATGATGGCCAGCACCCCGGCTATGATAATGATCTGCGCATTGCGGAGCCGAAGGGTTTTGTTCTGATCCGTCATTTGCAGCGCTTCAATCTCAGCTTCCTTTTCCTGCAAGTTCAGGGCGACATCCATCTGTGCGATTCGCCGGCTGCTCTCTTCACCGTAAACTTTCTCGCGGGAAGCATCGTACTTCTGGAAGGCCTCATAGGCTTCTTTCATTTTGCCCTGCCGCGCATAGTTGGCCGACATGCTTTTTAGAATTTGAGGCACAAGGTAATGGGACTGAAGTTCTGCTGCGATTGTGAGGGCCTCATCAAGATAGCGTTGAGCTTGGGCCGTCTGGGCAGCCTTCTCATACATCTCGCCCATATTCGCGAGGATGGAAAGCTCACTCGCCCGGTCATTCTGTTTGCGCACAATGTCGAGCGCCCGTTGGTAATACTCACCTGCTCGTTGGTAGTTTCCTTGGCGATAGTAAAGATTCCCGGTGTTTGTCAACGGATCAGCAAATTGAATCCCTGCTTTCTCGCTCATCTTCCATGCTTCGGTGTAGTAGGTGATCGCTTTGTCATACAGTTGGAGGTCGCTGTGTACGTTGCCCAGGTTATTCATTGATCCGATGATTCGCTCAGGAACGCCGAGCGCGACGAAGCCCTGATGAGATTCTTCGAGGTAGGTGAGGGCCTGGGAATAATTCTTCTTCATTGAATAGATGTTGGCGATGTTGTTTTTCGTCGTGGCTATGCCCTCCGGATTTTGCAGGCGTGTATAAATTTCCAGTGAGCGGAGGTAGTTGGCAAGCGCGAGGTCCAGGGCGCCCTGATTTCGGTACGCCACCCCCAGGTTGTTGTAGCAGGCGGCCATACCTTTTTCATCAATCACCGAGATGGCCAGCGTAAGGGCCTCGCGAGTATAAGCAACTGCCTTCAATGGATCGGAATTAATATAGGCCCTGAAGAGTTCATTCATCACCTTCACCTTGTCAGCGCCCTTGGTCTTGGACAGCAGGTTCTCCAGACTGTCGGTTGGCGATGCGAAAGTCATCAGGGTGGTTGAGAAGTATAGGATACTGATGAGCCGCTTCATTTTTTATGGGATTGAATGACGAAGGTAAGACATAATATGAAATGAAAGAGGAGATTTCCACCTGTGTTTTCGTTCCTATCTAATGACTTTTTTGCATCTTTATTGGATGATAAAGTTGATTACAATCTGTTGTTTTCTTTCACTCTCCGTGTTTGCACAGGATAGCAAAGAAGTCATGAAACCCGTTAACCTCCTGTTTGAGGGAATGAAGCAGGGCGATAGCGCGATGGTACGCCGGGCGTTTCATCCGGAGGCCGTCCTTCATACCGTGCTAAACGATCCCAAGACAAATGAACCTCGATTGCGAAACGAAGCATTGGCCGGATTTCTGAAATCGGTAGGTACACCACATAAAGAAGTGTACAACGAAATGATCTGGGGAGAGAAAATTGAAATCGACGGTGACATGGCTCAGGTCTGGGTGGATTATGCATTTTACCTGGGAGCTACGTTTAATCATTGCGGTATTGATGCGTTTCACCTGATTCGCAATGCGAAAGGGGACTGGCTGATTTATTCCTTGTCGGATACGCGAAGGAAGACTGGATGCAATGTGCCCAGGGAAGTGAGCGAACGGGTGAGATAGGCGTTAGGTATTAGGCTTTAGGCTTTAGGCTTT